>CAJWXO010000092.1 GCA_913049755.1 uncultured Cryomorphaceae bacterium | reverse complement strand
AACGTGGATGGAATTGTTGCCGCGATTGGAGATCAAATAATCCTAAAGTCAGACATAATCTTTCAAAAGCAAGCCTTATCTCAAGAAGGTAAGATTTTGTCAGACTGTGATATGTTAAAAGAAATTAGCCTAGAAAAGCTATTGATCCACCACGCTGCTATTGATTCCGTCGAAGTAACAAATGAAGAGATTGACGAAAGTATAGATCGAAGAATCCAACAGCTTGTTGCTCAAATTGGGTCTGAACGAAAGATGGAGGAATACTATAAAAAATCAATATTATTGATCAAAGAAGAAATGCGTCCACTAATGAAAAATCAAATGATTTCTCAGCGTATGCAAATGACTGTGGCAGAAAATGTTCAAATAAGCCCTATTGAAATTGAGGAGATGATCCAAGAAATGCCTGTGGATTCTTTGCCTTTAATAGGTACTGAAGTTGAATTGGCACAAATTGTTATTGAACCCGGAGTGAGTAAAGAAGCGTTAGCGGAAACAATTGAGCGCTTAAATACATTGCGCGAGAGAATCCTAGCTGGTTCCTCCTTTTCAAGTATGGCAATTTTATACTCTGAAGACCCTGGAAGCAATCGCAATGGAGGAGAATACAAAGGTTTGAAGCGAGGTCAATTTGTTAAAGAATTTGAAGCTGTAGCATTTAACCTCAGGCCTGGAGAAGTTTCGAAACCATTTAAAACTGATTACGGATACCATATCGTACAACTACAAATTAAACGTGGAGAAGAACTGGACCTGAGGCACATCCTTATTAAACCGAAGGTCGAGCAGGAAGATTTAGATATAGCTAAAAAAACATTGGACTCTCTACGTTTACAGATAATCAGTGGCGATATATCTTTTGAGGAAGTAGCGAAAAAATATTCTTCGGATGACGAATCGAAGCTAAATGGCGGAGTCATGATGAATCCTATGACTACAGACACTCGTTGGAATCTGGAGGACTTAGATCGTAGTATTTTTTATGCCATCGAAAATATTGAAGTTGGAGAGATTTCACCTGCAGCATTGGTAAGAGAGCAAGATGGAAAAGAAATATTTAGAATTTTACAATTGCGCCAAAGAATAGCTCCACACCGTGCGAATCTTGACCAAGATTTTTCATTGCTTAAAAACTATGTTGAAAATCAAAAACGTCAGGAAAAACTAATGGATTGGGTATCTCGAAAAAAGAACTCTACCTATATTTTTATTGCTCCAAAATATAGAGATTGCCAAATTCTTTAGAAAATTAATAGTAATCGATATAAGTTGGTATGCGTTACTTACTAGGTACATTGCTTTTTGTAATTTCTCATTGTCTTGCTAGTCAGGGTATTTCCATAAAACATATTGATCCGTTTATTGGCACTGGAGGCCATGGTCATACTCACCCATCAGCTACAGCTCCATTTGGAATGGTTCAGCTTGGTCCCGACACAAGAAAAGAAGGTTGGGACGGATGTGGTGGATACCATTATACCGACACTACTCTTTATGGATTCAGTCATACACATTTGAGTGGAACGGGAGTTAGTGACTACGCGGATATTTTGATTCGTCCCATGTCAAACAAGCAGGATTTAAGAGAATTTATTAGGTTTGATAAAGGAAGCGAAGTTTCACAAGCAGGATATTATAGCGTCCAAACCGAAGATAATATCCTATGCGAAATGACCGCATCGGATCGTGTAGGAGTTCATCGATATACTTTTCCAAAATCTGATGGCCGTTTGTGGTTTTACTTGGATTTAGGATATCGCGACCAGACTTTAAAAGAATCGGTGATATTGAATACAGAAAACAATATTGATAAAAAAAAGACTCTAGATATCATCCGAATATCAAGCAGCTGGGCAACAGAACAGCACCTTTATGCCCACCTAGAGTGCTTAAATCCATCTTGGGGAATAGAAAAAATAGAATCTTTAGAGAATGGGGCTTACATAATCGAATTCAAATGGATTGATGAATCTGCGGATATTGACAAAGTAAAAAAAATAAATATTGAATTCGCAGTTGGCCTGAGTGGTGTGAGTAATGCTGGAGCTAGAAAAAATATTTCTAAATGGAATGAGAATCTCCAAAGCATGAATGAGAATACGAACTCTTCCTTTGATAAAACCAAATATGCAGTTCAGAATGACTGGCAGAATGAATTAGATAGGGCTCAAGTATACGGAGGAACTGAAAAACAGAAGCGCATATACGCTTCTGCATTATACCACGCATTTATTGTTCCTAATATATGGAGCGATGTTGATGGCCAATTTCGGGGAATTGATGGTAAAATTTACCGAGACACACTCCATAAACATTATACTGTATTTTCTTTATGGGACACATATCGAACTGCTCACCCATTGTACCTTTTAACTCAACCAGATCGAGCAAAAGATTTTATGATCACCATGCTAGATCATTTTGACCAATCAGGGAGACTTCCAATTTGGGAGCTCGCTGGTAATGAAACAAACTGCATGATTGGATATCATAGCGTCAGTGTATTGGCAGACGCTTTAGCCAAAGGCCTACCTATTGATTCATCGAGAGCATTAAATGCAATGATAAAAACTGCAGAATCTAATCTATTTGGACTCCCATCATATATAAAAAATGGGTTTTTAAGTATCCAAGATGAATCAGAGAGTGTTTCCAAAACTCTTGAATACGCTTATGACGATGCTTGTATTTCATGGACAGCTGAAAGACTAGGTAAAGACTCTATAGCTTCATATTTTTGGAAACGATCACAAGGCTGGATATCACTATTTGACTTAGAGACAGGATTATTTAGACCCAGAGATAACGGATCATTTCTCAACCGATTTGACCCGAGGGAAGTAAACAACAACTTTACAGAAGCAAACTCCTGGCAATATAGCTTTTCACCAATTCATGACCTGCTCCAATGGAATAAGATGCTTAATAAATATAATTTTCAGCTCGAGGGACAGCTTGATGATTTATTTTCCCAAAGTAGTATCATCGTGGGAAGACATCAACCTGATGTCACTGGTTTAATAGGTCAATATGCGCATGGAAATGAACCAAGTCACCATATAGCTTCACTTTATGCATGCACCAATAGTCCTGAAAAAGGACACCAAAAAATTAATGAAATACTGGAGACCATGTATTCGGACAAGCCAAATGGATATGAAGGAAATGAAGATTGCGGACAAATGAGCGCATGGTATGTTATGAATTCTTGGGGCATTTACCCAATGGTTCCTGGTGAAGCACAATACACCCTATCTGCTCCTTTGTGGGATCGTGTTGAGCTAGCAGAGATAGAGACAAATTTATCCAAAAATAATATTAGTGACTCTGCCATTTACCTGCATGGATATAGTCTCAACTTAAGTGATGAAATTATTCAAAAATCCTATTTAACACATAAGGATCTAGAGAAAAGTGTTAATATTGAATTTATTGTAGCGGAAAAACCATCTTCATCTAAATTAGATCTTTATGTAAATACTGCATTTAAGGTACATTCGGATTTACGACTCAACCCTGCTCCTATTATTAATGCTTCCAGAAGTTTTGTGAAAAATTCTAAAGTAGTAATTAAAAGTTCTGAAGAGGTTGAAAAATACATAATCAATAAATCAGAAACTATTGTGCGTGGCGGAAAAGAAGACAATTCACATCGCTCGGTAGCATACTCAACCAAAAAGCCAAATCTTTGGACAACTGAAATCGTTGAGGGTAATATAAGCGTCCAATACAACCCTGGGAAAAACTCTTTAGTGGATGGAATATTTGGTTTCGAGGATTATCATAAAGGCGAGTGGCTAGGAATTCAAGGGCAAAATTTGATTATAAATCTTAATCCAAACAAAAGAATCAAGAAAAACTTTAGTATTGAGCTTGAATTTTCGCTATTGAAGGATATCAGGGCTTGGATAGCTCTTCCTAAGGAAATTCAGATTTGGTATGTCAGTAAAAATGGAAATAAATGGCTTGCCCAAAAAAAAGTATTTGAGAATGTTCTAAATCAAGAACCCACTTACAAAAAAAAATGGACAGCCTTATTAAGAAATGAAAAAAATGGAACCTCACATTACCGAAAAAAAAATAAAGTTGCTTACATCGAAGTTCACTTTTTAAATGCGGGAAAATTAGAGGAATGGCACCCTGGTTATGGAGGAAGTAGCTATATTTTTATCGATGAAATATCTATATCTAAAAAATGACATTTCTTAAACTAATCTATCGAAAAAAAATTATTTTTATCTTTTTAAGTCTTGTCAGTATGGGCATTGTTAAAGCGCAATCAATCCCAAATCCGCCAAGGCAAATAGCTTATGACAATCAAACCGTAAGTAGTATTTTCATCTCTTTACCCCCTGACAGCCTTTCTGCAATTTTTAATAATGTGACAAGCGATAAAGAATATAAATCACAATTCATATTTGATTACAAGGGATCAAGAGACACAATTCAAGATGTTGGTTTTAGACTCAGAGGAAACACATCTCGTTACTCTGCAAAAAAATCTTACAAGATTAGTTTTAACACTTTTATTAGTGGTACCAGATGGAATGGTGTGAAAGGCCTAAATATAAACGGTGAACACAATGACCCCAGTGTGTCTAGAGCAAGAATCTGTTGGAATTTGTTAGAGGATCTGAATTTAGCGAGCGCTAGAACAAATCATATAAAATTATTCATAAATAACTCATATTATGGTGTTTATGCGAATGTAGAGCACA
>CAJWXO010000091.1 GCA_913049755.1 uncultured Cryomorphaceae bacterium | reverse complement strand
TACTCGTGACTGCACAATTTGGATCAGATAGGCCAGCGAAGTAATCATCCCACGTGTCAACAGTAATGTCAATTGCTTTACCAATAATAGTATCCGATGAGTAATTTGCGAAACGGACTCCTTTCATTTGCATCCTCGATGCATTTTGATGCTGAAAATTGATGCATTGTGCCCAGCTTGTTGTAAATGCACTGGATTTCAGAGAGTTTTGATCAATTGCAATAAAATTACTGTCTGCAATTCTTGCATATGTGAAAATAGAATCATTTATGTAGACATCTGTTGCGATCTCATTATCAAGGGAAAAGTCATCCGTTAGTCCGGTCAAACTATATGTTAATTTATATTCACCGTTTAGGTAGGCGCCTTGAGCAAATGGTGGGAAAGAAATATAACTAGAGTCCAAGGAGTTTAATCCAAATGGAGCTGTTGATTGAGCATAAACCGATGTTCCGTTATACAAAACTTCAGCATTAGCAACAACGGCCGTTTGATTATTAGAACCGTCGTTTCTTGCCCAGAATCCGAGATTCATGGCATAGTCTAGTGAGTCTTGCGCAATTAATGATGGAGTTGCCATTGATTCAGGATAAAGTACTTCTGTTGGGCTCATACTTACATCATTCGCAAATGCCCCGACTTTGTTGCCTATGAAAGCAACTACGGTTTGACCTGAGTCTACTGCTGCGCGTAGAAGTTCACCATCGCCTCTGCTAATAAAGCAAACAGGTATAGTTACATCCATTCCATAATCTCCTCCAGCCATATTTGTTATTCCTCCCGAGGGATCGCTATCAGGAAATCCATTGTAGATAATTACTGCAACAGCTCCTTGTTCTTGCGCTAGAAAAGCTTTCCATCCAAATTGGCATGATCCACGTGAGATCAAAACAATTTTTCCATCATAGTTGCTTCCGCTCCAGTAAACTCCTGCGGAGTCACATCCTTGGTAGCCAGCATAGAAGGGTGATGCAGGTGTTCCGTATGTATTGTTTACGCCAGATGTTGTGTCATCCATAACTGCTAGCGTGTCAAGTACTGCGTCAGCTGGATTTGTTAGGTCTGCCAGTCCCCAGCCTGAACCATCTCCTTGATTAGAATGCGTATATGGTCCGCCAATTGTAGCAGGCTCCATTACGTTCAGAACAACCGATTGGGAGTAGGCAGTAAGTCCAGATATAATTAATAATGAGAGTAAGATTTTTTTCATCGGAATTAAAATTTGTGTTAGATTAAGTGTTGAACTCGTTAATTTACATAATTGTTGCCGAATTATAGGGTTTTTAAGATAATATGTGTATGAGGTTATTATTGTAAATTTGACTATATCTAATAACACCAGATAAAAAACATGCTTCGACTTTTTCTATTTGTTTTTCTAAATCTAATTTTTAACAAATGTTATTCTCAGAATGCCCCAGTAAACTTTGAAACTAATGGTTACGGAGCCTTTTGGAATTGGAAAGTATTTGAAAATGGCCAAAACCCTCTACTTGAAATTGTTGCTAATCCTGACACGTCAGGAATAAATAAAAGTTTGACAGTAGCAAAATATAAAGCTCAGATTTCGGGAGCTCCATTTGCGGGATGTGAGACACAGCACGGCGCAGGAATTGGAAGTTTTACAATAGATCAAAGCAACATGATTATTAGAATCATGGTCTATAAATCTGTGATTAGCGATGTAGGAATAAAACTAGTACGATTTGATAATTGGTCGTTAGGGGAAATAAAAGTCGCAAATACAAAAGTCAATGAATGGGAGCAGCTCAGTTTTGATTTTAGTTCCCATTTTGGATTAACATATGATCAGTTAGTGGTATTTCCGGATTTCGCTGGTAGGCCAGGAGAAAACATTATTTATTTTGATAACATTTTTGATATTGAATATGTTACTCCTCCTGAAGAGCCTCCTGCTCCTAAAGATGCTGAACTTATTCTCCCTAACGTTTGCACTCCAAACAATGATGGAGTAAATGATTTTTATTTACCTCTTTTCTCAAATGCGGACTGGTGTCAATGGTCTATCTATTCTAGATATGGACAAAAATTATTTCAATCTGAGTCATTGACAGATCAATGGGATGGTAAACACCTAGGTAGAAATGTTCCCGATGGGGTGTATTTTGTAGTTGCTAAATGTGGTAGCAGTGGAACTGGAAATATTGTTGAAAAGCAATCTGCCATTCATCTTGTTAGATAAATTATTTATTTAACAAAAATCCATTTGTTATGAGTAGAGAGTTTATTGTCAAATAGATAACCAGCGCTTGTAAAATGTTTTAAATTTTCAATATCTTTTTCTTTTTTGATATTCTCACATATATATCTAGCTGCCAAACCCCTTGCTTGCTTGCTGAATATGGACACCATTTTGAGATTATCATTTTTTCTTTCATAAAAATCCACGTCTATCCATCGGCGATCCAGTACATTTCTGTCAATCGCATTGCTGTATTCTTTAGAGGCGAGATTTACAATAATATCACTTTGATCCTTTTCGTTTAGGCTTTGAGTTATTTTATTTTTCCAATAATTAGTCAATACTTCTCCTTCAAATTTTTGAGCCATGTCAAGTCTGTAAGGATGGATGCTATCCATTGGTTTTAATATTCCATATAATCCAGAAAGGATTCGGATCCACTTCTCAGCATTGGTTTTGCCTTTTTTAGATAAGCTTTCTGGGGATAGTTTTGTAAAAGCATCTCCACTAAAGGAATACAGTGCAGCTTGGCTCTTATTTTCATGGGATTCTTTATCCCATTTTTTAATATTATCATAAATTTTTTCAGTTAAACTTTCAGAGCTTTTGAAGAACTCAAAAACATTTTTTTTACTCAGCTCTTTTAATTTTTCATTTAATTGTTGTGCTTCTTTAAAAAATAATGGCATCTGGTGGGCCTTGAAATTATTGATTTGCATTGACTTTGAACTAGAAAGAAGTATGGTCATTTTTGAAAAATTTTATATGATTTATAACTCCAGAAAATTAAGAATGGCATGACAATTGAGCCTTCCAAAAAACATTACAACAAATGATAAAATTACGGATATTGTTTTTGGCTGTTTTTTTGGGCTTCTCTTTAATTTTAAGAGCCCAAGATAAAGCTGTTGTTTCCATAATACATAGCAACCTGAATGAAATGCCAGATGAGTCTTCTTCAGTCATGCGTGTAAAAAATAATCATCATCGCCATAATAAGTCTAATGGTAATAATGAATTTGCTAAAGACACTAATTTTTACAATCCGTTAGAGGAAGTTGTGGTTTCAGCATTTCGAACTGCGGAATCAAAAAGGAATATAACTCAAGAGATTTCTCTGATACGAAGTAAAGAAATCCAAAATTCACTGGAGAGAACAACCGTGGATGTTTTGTCAAGTCAGAATTCTGTTGCGATTCAAAAAAGCCAACAGGGTGGTGGGTCAATTATCTTAAGAGGCATGGAGGCGAGCAGAGTCCTTCTTGTTGTAGATGGGATAAGAATGAACAATCTTATCTACAGATCAGGCCATCTTCAAAATGCAATTACTGTTGATCCAAATGTTTTAGATAGAATAGAAGTTTCTTTTGGCCCTACATCTAATGCATACGGGAGTGATGCTCTGGGTGGTGTAGTGCACTTCATCACCGAGACTCCTGGGTTTTCCGATCAAAGAGAGTATTCTTGGAGAGAAAAGACCCAATATAGTTCAGTTAACAATAGTTGGATTAATAACGTGAAATTTAGTTTTTCGGATAAAAGAATTGCGTCTTTAACCTCATTTACCTCCTCTGTATATGGTGATTTGAAGAGTGGAAAAAGAATAAACCCTTATTATGGTGAAAGCCATGGAGATAGAAATTTTTATGTTCATGTTGGGATGTATGGAGATACTATTTTGCAAAACAGAAGTCCTCATATTCAAATAGGTAGCAGTTATTCCCAAGTTGACTTATTACAAAAAATTGTCTTTAAATCAAGAAAGAATAGAACCTCAACCTTTAATATTCAATACTCCAATTCTACAGATGTTCCCAGATATGATCGTTTGACAGATTTAAAGCCAGGGGCAAACAGTGGTGCAAATGAACTAAAATATTCTTCCTGGTATTATGGTCCCCAAAAAAGGTTTTTAAGCAGCTATCAATGGAAAGCTTTAAGGGTTTTTGGTTTTGATGGAGTTAGAGTATCAGTTTATCATCAAAATGTTGAGGAAAGTAGAATGACAAGAAAATTTGGATCATCGATTTTAAGATCCAGAATAGAAGATGTCGTTGTAAATGGTTTTAACTCAGATGCCATGAAGCGCTGGGGGAAAAATGTTCTTAGAATAGGAGTAGATGGATCTCATCAGAGGGTATATTCTTCTGCTAGAGGTGAAAATATTTTTGATCCAAGTATTATCTATGACCCTAGTCTTCCCGGGAATTCAATAAATACTCGTTACCCTGGAGGGAGAAATGTGATGGTCAATCTGGCGGCATTTGCAACGCATGTGAATAATATTTCTAGAAGGCTAAAAGTTTCAGAGGGATTTAGAATAGGAATGACGCGGTTATTCTCCCAGTTCACTAACTCAGAATTTTTCCCGAGTTCTCTGAATTTTGGTGATCAAATTATACAAAGAACTCCAGTGGCCTCCGGTAGCATTGGTATTATTTATCAAAAATCAAAGCAATCAAAATTTTCATCTTCTATTTCTACAGCATACCGTGTGCCTAATATAGATGATATCGCA
>CAJWXO010000090.1 GCA_913049755.1 uncultured Cryomorphaceae bacterium | reverse complement strand
AAATGATTTCTTCTCCAATCGTTCCCGCAAATCATCAATTAAATTATTGCACTCAAAGGCTCGTTTTGCTTCCGGATGAGAATTGATAAATAATTGCAATTCATCCATAGCCTTGTAGATATATGCTGGATCAAGACTGGAAGTCGGGGATTCAAGATAATAACAGTAGGCTGCTAGATAAGCAGACTCTTCAGCAAAAGGATGACTTTGAAACGTTGTTGAAAATCTTTTAAAATGATACCCTGCCAAAATATAATCTTTTTGCCCATAAAGAGTTAGCGCATAATACTTGTAAACTTCTTGAGCACGAGTTGTTCCGCGGAAAGAGGACATAAGCTCATCCAGAAGCGGAAATGCCTTGTTGAATTGATCTTCCTCGAAATAGAAAATTGCCTTCTCAAATTTAAATGAAGCATCATTACTCTTTAAGACTTTTTGATAATCACCGCACGAAACGATAAAAAATATAAAAACAAATGTCAGGACCCTGTAAATTATCATGAGTACAAAGGTAACTTAAGAGAGGGTACTTTTTAATTGCTATTTTCCCTAATTTTATCTACTTCTTTTTCTATTAAGCGTTTTAGTTCGTTGCTTATTTCCCACAATGGTAAACGCAATTTATCAGAAGCGATACCCATATGTTTTAAAGCCCATTTAACTCCTCCCGGGTTCCCTTCTCGAAAAATAAGTTTCATATAAGTAAACAGCTGAAAATGAATGGACCTAGCAGCTGAAAAATCACCATTTAATGAATTATTTACCATTCTACTAAATTGACTTGGGAAACTTTGACCAGAAACGGATATCACACCCATTGCACCAAGAGAAATCATCGGAAAAGTGAGATTGTCATCTCCAGATAAAATATCAAAGCCATCAGGTGCATCTTTAATGATTTGCATTACTTGCTCTAAATCACCACTGGCTTCTTTTATTGCTACAATATTATCAAATTTTTGAGCCAAACTTAAAGTCGTGGAAGCAGTCATGTTGGATGCTGTTCGACCGGGAACATTATAGAGCACTACAGGAAGATTTGTGGCACTTGATATTTCCTTAAAATGCTGGTAAATACCTTCTTGAGTAGGCTTATTGTAATATGGAGACACACACAGAATACCACCTATACCATTAGGAACATTATTAATATTTGAGCAAATTAAACTTGTATTATTGCCCCCTACACCCATTAAAATTGGCAATCGATTATTATTAATCTTGACGACATGACAGACCACGGCATTTTTCTCCGAATCGGTTAGTGTGGCAGATTCTGATGTCGTGCCTAAAACAACTAAAAAGTCAACACCGCCATGGATACAGTGATCGACTAGCTTTGAGAGTGACTCCAAATCAACATTGCCATTATTTTTAAACGGAGTAACTAGAGCGACTCCTGTTCCTCGAAATATATTTTTCATAGACTCGGATTAATTTTTCTTAGCCATTCTTTCAGATCTTTAAAATACATAGAGTAATCTTTACTTTCAGATCGCATGCAAAAATCATAAAAATCTTCCTCACCTTGAGCAGTTACTCGTATACCTGCTAAAGTTTTTGAAGCGAGCTCATCTAAAGGCATTCTTGGCCCTCTGTTTAAGGTGACAATAATATCAAATTCTGTCTGCATAAACTCCAAAGCATTACCTGATTCTGGAGCTCCTTGCCATGTGAAATCATCAATAAAAATCAACTGACGCCCATTATACAGTACGTTTTTGGGCCGCATTTGCCCAGTCCATCCGCAAAGCGCAACTGATTTGTTTTCTTGCTTAAGAATTTGAACGACTTCTCGTAAAACTTCCAAATCCCTACGATCGCTGCTTGCATTGAACAAAATGCCAATTCGTTTTGCATCATCCCAACCTTTCCAGGGCACATTTATAACTTTATGTTGACGAGCTCGCCCCCACCTATTCTCACGCCATATTTTACCTATTTTGAAGAGCCAATCCATCTGAGAAATTCATTTTCTGTTAATCGCTTTACTCCATGGAGATCAGCTTTTTTTATTTTACTTGGACCAACCGCACTACCCATCAATAAATAATCAGTTTTTGAGCTTACCGAGCTAGCTATTTTGCCCCCGTTATCTTCTATAGATTTTTTCATTTCATCACGAGAGAAAAACTCAAAAACACCAGAAATTACAAATGAGAAACCTACTAATAGATTTCCAGATTTATCCTGCATAGCACTCTCAAAGTTTAAACCAATCGCTTTAAGCTTTTCAATCTCTAATAAATATGATTCGTTTGAAAAGTATGATCGTAATGACTGGGCAATCATGGGACCAATATCTTCAACGTCCAATAGTTCTGACTCCGATGCATTAATTAACGCATCAATATTACCAAAATTCCTTGATAACTTCTTGGCAACAGTAGAGCCTACATGTCTAATTCCAATAGAAAATAAAACCCGTTCAAATGAGACCATTTTACTTTTTTCAATCCCTGCTGATACATTCTGAACCGATTTATCTTTGAATTTATCTAGCTTAAGCCAATCCTGCTCGTCGAGATCATAAAGATTTGACGGCTTATAAACGAGCCCCATCTCCACTAACTGATCTATCGTTTCAGTTCCGATACCATCTATATTCATTGCTTTTCTATGAATAAAATGCTCGAGTCGAGCTTTTATTTGCGGTTTACAAGCATCCACATTCAAACAATAGTGCTGGGCATCTCCCTCCTTGCGAACCAGAAGAGAATCGCAATCAGGACAATTAAGAATAAATTCTATTGGATTTGAAACAATGAGTCTTTTCGAGATTTCTACTTCTAATATTTTGGGGATGATCTCCCCCCCCTTCTCTACCCAAACGAAATCACCCTCGTATAAATTCAACTTTGCGATTTGGTCAGCATTATGTATTGAAGCGCGACGAACAACCGTTCCCGAAATCCATACAGGGTCTAAAACTGCAACTGGTGTTATTGCACCTGTTCGGCCAATTTGATATTTAACTTCATGAAGCCTTGTGAGTGCCTTTTCAGAATTAAATTTATATGCAATTGCCCATCTCGGGGATTTAGCAGTAAAACCTATCTTTTTTTGAATCAAAATGCTGTCAACTTTAATTACGGCTCCATCGATAGCAAAAGGTAAGTTGTGTCTTTCACTGTCCCAGAAGTTTAGATATTGAAAAATATCATCAACTGACTTGCACGAACGAACCCAACCACTTTCTTCATTAGGAACAGGGAAACCCCATTCCTTAATTAAGCTGAGACTTTCAATGTGAGTTTTAAAATCAAACTCATCGGAATAAACTGAATACATCAGAGCACTCAATCTTCTATTCGCAACTTCTGATGAGTCCTGTAATTTAAGAGTGCCACTTGCAGCATTGCGGGGGTTAGCAAATTTAGTACCATCATTATCAAAACGTTTTTTATTCAATTCCTCAAAAGAATCAGACGTAAAGTATACTTCACCTCGAACTTCTAACTCATTTGGTGCTGTATTCGGTAATAGCAGCGGTATGTTTTTTATCGTCCTAATATTCACAGATACATCATCTCCATTGACACCATCACCTCTTGTTACTGCTCTTTTTAGTTCACGATTCTCATAACAAAGAGAAATTGCAACTCCATCATACTTGAGCTCAATAGATAAATCTAATTCCTCGTTGGAAATACTTTGACAGCGTTTTATAAATGAGGTGATCTCGTCCTGGTTATAAGAGTTAGATAAACTGAGCATTGGTCGCTTGTGAACGACATTATCAAAGGATTTAACTACCTTCCCGCCAACTCTCTGCGTTGGGCTATTCGGGTCAAAAAAATCAGGATACTTTTGCTCCAAGTCATTTAATTCCAAAAGTGATTTATCGAACTCAAAATCAGAAATAATAGGATCATCCGAAACATAGTAACGAAAATTATGATCATGTAAGCTTTTTCGCAATGCTTGAATCCTATCTAAACTCATCTATTCAAATTTAAGAGAGTATTATTCACGAACGGCTTTAATAAAACGATGTTTTCCACAATCGTCATCAATAATACTTATATCACTCCATTTATTTTGTTTTTCAAGATATATTTTAATTTTAAAAGAAAAATTATAATGAACCTCAAGGAAAAGAAAACCACCTTTTTTTAGTCCTTTCAAAGACCATTTAATAATTTTTTGATAGTAAATTATCGGATTATTATCAGGGACATACAAGGCCATATCTGGCTCAAACCCTAAAGACTTATCCAAAATTTCTGAAACCGGTATGTAAGGAGGGTTTGAAATCCAAATATTATCTTTACCACAGCTAACCCAGTCTGGAATTGGCCCTAAAAGATTTGAGTTATACCAATCTATTTGAACATTATTAGACTCAGCATTTTCTTTAGCTAAGGCCAATGCATCATCACTAAGATCAAAGGCTATTAAATGCGTATTTGGAACTTTCAGCTTTGTCGCTATCGCAATACATCCTGATCCAGTGCAAGCATCTACAATTCTATCTGAGGGATTCACTTCCTTTAGCATAGCTTGCAATAGCTCTTCCGTTTCCGGTCTAGGAATCAACGCACGTTCATCAACTTTCCATTTTAAATCCGCCCAAATAATTTCACCTAATACATATGCAATAGGTGTAGATATTTCTAATCTCCTCAAGTCCTCAAAAAAAACTCGCTTCTCATTTTCCGATAGTCTTTTGTCAAAACGAAGTTCCCAAGATATTCTCCCACCATGCCTTGAGCGCAACCACTCAGACCATATAGCCCTTGACTCTGATCGGCTTTGATAAACTTGAAAC
>CAJWXO010000089.1 GCA_913049755.1 uncultured Cryomorphaceae bacterium | reverse complement strand
TACGACCTTCGGGTTATGAGCCCGACGAGCTACCAACTGCTCCACCCCGCGATGAACGGCAAATGTACAAAAGAAAAGTTCTAAGATTCGGTAAATATTTGTTTATTCTCGATCAAGTTATTTTGAGTAAATAGGTTTAAAACAATCTTTGATTAAACGTATAGCATATGCTAATTAAACTTCACGACATTTGCAAAATGGAAAGAGCTCATAAATCAGGATTTGTTAATATAATTGGGCACCCCAACGTTGGTAAGTCTACATTGACAAATGCTCTGGTTGGGGAACGATTAAATATTATCACCCCAAAAGCTCAAACAACACGTCACAGGATTTTTGGAATTTTAAATGGTGAGGGAGAAGATTTTGATTATCAATTGGTCTTTAGTGATACCCCTGGGGTTTTAGAGCCTGCTTATGCTCTTCAGGATAGTATGTTAAGTGCTGTTAAGTCAGCTTTAGAAGATGCGGATGTTTTCTTGTATGTTGTTGAACTGGGAGAAGGACCATTGAAAAATGAATCTTTTTTCAAAGCTCTTCAGGATACGGATAAACCGGTGATTTTACTTTTGAATAAAGTTGATCTCCATGATCAGGAAAAATTAGAAAAAGAGACAGATTTGTGGATTGATAGAATGCCTAATGCGGAGATAATCCCGATAAGTGCTTTGACAAAATTTAATCTGGACTATGTAATGAAGCGATTATTGGAGTTAACTCCCGTCTGTCAGCCTTATTTTGGAAAGGAACAATTAACAGATCGTTCAGAGCGGTTCGTGACTTCGGAAATAATTCGTGAGCAAGTATTAATGAACTATAACAAAGAGATTCCTTATTCGGTTGAAGTTGGGATTGACACTTTTGTGGAAGACGATGAGATCATCAGAATAAGAGCTATCTTATTTGTTTCTCGGGAGTCCCAAAAAGGTATACTTATTGGCCATAAGGGAGCGGCCTTAAAAAGGGTTGGTATTGGTTCAAGGAAAAGAATGCAAAACTTTTTCCAGAAACACGTTCATCTGGAACTTTTTGTAAAGGTCCAGGCAGATTGGCGGAATGACCGAAATAAATTAAAACGATTTGGATACGAATGAAGTCTTTAATTGCTATTGTTGGACGTCCTAATGTAGGTAAGTCAACATTTTTTAATCGTCTAGTTCAACGAAGAGATGCTATAGTTGATGCTATCGCTGGAGTCACGCGAGATCGTCATTACGGGCATACAGAATGGGTAGGTAGACGATTTAATATAGTTGATACTGGAGGGTATGTAGAAGGCTCAGATGATATTTTTGAAGGCCAGATAAGAAAGCAAGTTGAGGCTGCAATAGATGAATGTGAAGTAATAGTATTCCTTGTTGATGTTCAAGAAGGGATAACACATGATGACAAAGAAATAGCTGCTTTGCTTCGCCGTCAAAATAAACCCGTAATTCTTATTGCTAATAAAGTAGACAATCATCAAAGATCTGCTGATGCTGCTGAATTTTATTCGCTTGGAGTGGGGGAGCCTCTTTGCATGTCAGGGGTAAACGGTAGTGGGACAGGTGAAGTCTTAGATGCAATTGTAAATGTTATTCCAGATAAAGAAGTACCGCTCTCTATTGACGACCCGTTAGAGCATTTACCAAAATTGGCAATTGTAGGTAGGCCTAATGTTGGAAAATCTTCATTGACAAATTCATTATTTGAACAGGAGAAAAGCATAGTTACAGATATTCCTGGAACTACCAGAGATACGGTGAATGCTCATTTTAATAAATTTGGTTTTGATTTTGTCTTATTGGATACAGCTGGTCTGCGCAAAAAAGGGAAGGTGAATGAGGATATAGAATTTTATAGCAATATGCGCAGCATTCGAACCATTGAAGAGTCAGATGTGTGCTTACTAGTGATAGATGCTACCCAGGGTTTTGAGTCTCAAGATTTGTCTATTCTAAACGTAATTGAGAAAAACCATAAAGGCTTAGTTATCGTTGTGAACAAATGGGATTTACTGGAAAAGGGGACAAATTCAACAGAAGAGTTTAAAGCGAAAATTTTAGCAAAAACACGCCCTTTTGTTGATGTTCCCGTGGTATTTACATCTGCATTAACAAAACAACGTGTTCTGAAGTCAATTGAAGAAGCAATGGCTGTATATGTGCGAAGATCTGGTAGGATTAGCACTAGTAAGCTCAATGATGAAATATTGCCGATAGTCAAGCATATGCCACCTCCAATTTATAAAGGGAAAGAGGTGAAGGTGAAATATATCACTCAACTCCCTACTCATTACCCTCAATTTGTTTTCTTCTGTAATCTGCCTCAATATGTTAAAGAGCCGTATTATCGATATGTTGAAAATAAAATGAGAACTAGATATGATTTTTCAGGAGTTCCAATTGAGATATACTTTCGGAAGAAATAGAATTTTATTTAGTTGCTTTTTGAAAGGCCTCTTCTAGTTTTTCCGTTTTTCCATCAAATTCTTTGATTGCTGCTTGGCGAACTATTTTGCCTTTTTTTATAAAAATAACCTGATCGCATATTGCTTCAACTTCTTGCATTATGTGGGTTGAAAGAAGAACAGTTTTGTCTTCACCTATTTCTCTGATTAGCTTTCTTATTTCAACTAGTTGATTCGGGTCAAGTCCAGTGGTTGGTTCATCAAGAATAAGTACATCTGGATCATGAATTAATGCTGATGCTATTCCCACACGCTGCTTGAACCCCTTTGATAATTGTTTAATTTTCTTATGAGATTCCTCAATCAGTCCTAACTGCTTCAATCGTTTTTCAATTTGATCATGGGAGGTTTTGTATAAGTCTGCTACGAATTTCAGAAACTCAATCATATACATTTCGTCATACAACGGATTATTTTCAGGAAGATAACCTACTATTTTTTTAACTTTGAGGCTTTGTTTGTGACAATCTAAATCACAAATTTTCGCATGACCACTATCTGCTGGAATATAACCAGTCAATATTTTCATTAAAGTACTTTTCCCAGCTCCATTAGGCCCAAGAAGACCAATTATCTGACCTTTTTTTAGATCGATACTAACGTTATCTAACGCAACTTGGCCATCGTAATTTTTTGATATGTTTTGCGTAAATATTGCCATTATAATTTTAGATATGTTAAATTGAAAATATTAAAGGTGTTGAATAGGAGATTGTTAAATTGATTTTTTTTCATTTAAAATGCTCGATCGAATTTAAGGCAGATATCTTTGATGTTAATGAAAGGAATGATTACAAAATCAACCGGTAGCTGGTACAAGGTTCAATTAGATGACAAGACTTACGTAGATGCTCGGCTTAAAGGTGCAATGCGTCTTGAGGGGTCTAAAAGCACTAACCCTGTGGCGGTTGGAGATTTTGTTGATTTAAGACCAGAGTCTGAAGGCCGATTCATAATAAATAACGTGCGAGAAAGAAGAAATTATATTGTTCGCCGCTCGGTTAATTTAAGTAAAAGAACCCAAGTTATTGCTGCTAATTTAGATCAGGCAATCTTGGTTTGCACAATTGCTGAACCAAGAACACTTTATGGTTTCATGGACCGATTCCTAGCAACGACTGAAGCTTATGATATTCCTGCGATCATTGTCTTTAATAAGATAGATAATTACTCTAAAGAAGCCATTATGGAACTTGAGTATCGTGAAGCTGCTTATGGCAAGGCAGGATATAGAACTCTGCGCACTTCTGCTCTTTCTGGAGAGGGAATAACGGAATTGAAGACAATTTTAAAAGATAAAATATCTCTATTTAGTGGTCACTCAGGTGTTGGAAAGAGCACATTAGCGAATGAGCTCCAACCTGGATTAAACCTTCAAACGGGTAGTGTTTCTGAATCTCATGGGCAGGGGAAGCATACTACTACGTTTGCAGAGATGCATTTCATGAAATTTGGTGCCCATATTATTGATACTCCTGGTATCCGTGGTTTTGGATTAGTAGATATGGAAAATGTCGAAATAAGTCATTTTTTTCCTGAAATATTTAAACTTCAGCCTAAATGCAAATTCAGTAATTGTAAACATCTTGATGAGCCTGGATGCGAGGTTGTTCGCTCGGTTGAAAATAATGAGATAGCTCCTACCAGATATTCTTCATATGTGAGCATGCTAAATGGTGATGAGGAAAATGATTCATTTCGTCAAAATATTTATAAAAAAGAGTGAGATGAGAGTAATTGTCCAAAGAGTTTCCGAGGCATCAGTCTTTATAGCAAATAAAAAACATTCTTCAATTAATCAAGGTTTATTGGTTTTTGCAGGTTGGGGATATGACGACATTACAACAGATTCAGATTGGATGATAAGAAAAATATTAAATATGCGGATTTTTAAAGATCACGAAGATGTTATGAATAGATCGATCATCGAGGTTCAAGGGCAGATTCTCGTTGTTTCGCAATTCACATTGCATGCATCCACTAAAAAGGGAAATCGACCTAGTTATTTGCGTTCAGCAAATACTGAAACTGCAAAACCCCTGTATGACGATTTCCTAGAAAAGTTATGGACAATTTCAAATCTGCCAATTAAATCTGGAGTTTTTGGAGCGGATATGGAAATAAAATCAATAAATGATGGACCAATTACTATTCATATAAATTCAAAAAATAAGGAATGAAGGATAAACAGGATTTACTACCTCTGAATTTATTGCAAACTCAGGTAGATCAATGGATACAAAATTTCGGTGTCCGATATTTCAATGAATTAACAAATATGGCTCAGCTAACCGAGGAAGTCGGTGAAGTAGCAAGAATAATTTCACGTAAATATGGTGAGCAATCTGAAAAAGATTCGGATAAGAAATTTGACTTGGGCGAAGAGCTTGCTGA
>CAJWXO010000088.1 GCA_913049755.1 uncultured Cryomorphaceae bacterium | reverse complement strand
TTGCTATTATTTTTGAATAATTTTTTTTTAAAAAATACTTTCTCAATCCATAAATCCACAAGAAGCGGAGAATTGTGCCAAAAAACAAATATGAGACCACAAATAAAAATAAAAATATTCGAGAATAATAGATTGAGGTCTTTAAAATAAAAACGACTAAAGCTATCGTAGAAATGTGAAGAAATACCATCCTATAAAAACGAGACAAAACACCTCTGACTTCCACTCCCACTATTAGTTTATGCACATTAAAAACTAGTGAAAAACTGAGCCAAAGAACAAAAACTAAAATAAATAATATGAGATATTGATCATAATAGAGAGGGTTATTGACAGATAAATTGCCAAATTGTACTTTAGTCCAAAGCAAAAACAAACCGATTAAAATGGCTCCATCCGCTAAAAAAAAAGCAAATTCTGATGAACGTATACCTCTTGACTCCATTAAGCCCATAAGTTAACCCTATTTTTGAGTATGGCGATGAATGACTTATCTACATCTTTGACATATTTGAAGGGTGTTGGACCATACAAGGCTGGACTAATGTCTTCTGAACTGAGTATCAGAACATTTGGGGACCTTATTGAATACTTTCCATTTAGATACATAGATCGATCTGTAGTATATCAACCAAATGAAGTTTCACCAGGCCCTGCTGAAATTCAGGTACGGGGTGTTTTATCAGAAATTAAAGTTCTTGGTCATGGTCCAAAAAAAAGACTAACTGCTAAATTAAATTCGGAAAATGGTAGCATTGAATTGATTTGGTTTAAAGGAGTGAAGTGGATTCAGAAATCTATTACTGCAGAAAATGAAGTTATAGCCTTTGGCAGAATTTCTGATTTCAACGGGAATTTTAGTATGTCACATCCTGACTTGGAATCAATTAACTCATTTAAAAAAAATAGTTTTTCAGGAATGTATCCCGTTTATTCTTCCACTGAAAAATTATCCTCATCAGGATTAAATAGTAAAGGACTTGCAAAACTCATTGCAGAACTTCTTAATAATTTTAGCGAGCCCCAATTCGATTGGCTCCCTGAATCCATAGTTAAAAATAAAAATTGGCCATCTAGAGAAACGGCTTTAAAAGAAATGCACTATCCTAAAAATGCTAAGCAATTATCAATCGCGAGGGAACGATTAGCTTTTGAAGAAGTGTTTTTAGACCAGCTTGTATTCGCTTATAAACGTAAGAGTCATCTTGCTCAGAATGGTGGATTTATATTTTCTAAGCTTAAACCAAATTTTAATAATTTTTATGAAAACATACTTCCGTTTGAGTTAACAAATGCTCAAAAAAAGGTCATAAAAGACATAAGGGAAAACGCAGCATCTGGCCTGCATATGAACCGCCTAATCCAAGGAGATGTTGGATCAGGTAAGACCCTTGTGGCATTTATGTCTATACTTATGGCAGTTGACAATGGCCATCAAGCAGCAATGATGGCACCGACAGAAATTTTAGCACAGCAGCATTATTCCAGTTTAACACCATGGGCAGAAAAACTTGGTATTAATATTAGTCTTTTAACAGGGTCCGTAAAAAAATCTGCAAGAAAGATAATTTTTAAAAATCTTGCTTCAGGAGAGATCGATATCCTTGTGGGGACTCATGCATTAATAGAAGATCCTGTTATTTTCAAAAACTTAGGGATCGCAATCATTGACGAACAACATAAATTTGGAGTAGCCCAAAGAGCAAAACTTCGCAAAAAAAACAATCCATCTCCGCATATTTTGGTAATGACAGCCACACCTATTCCAAGAACATTGGCAATGAGTGTCTATGGAGACCTTGATCTTTCTATAATTGATGAACTTCCTCCAGGAAGAAAGTTGATAAAAACAGTACAAAGAACAGATCATAATCGTTTACAAGTATGGGGATTTATTAAAAATGAAATTTTAAAAGGCCGACAGATTTATATAGTCTATCCATTAATCGAAGAAAGTGAAAAACTCGACTTTAAAGATCTAATGGATGGCTATGATAGTATCATCAGAGATTTCCCTAGACCGGATTTTGAAATATCAATTGTTCATGGACGGATGAAATCAGAAGACAAACAATGGGAAATGCAAAGATTTGTTAATGGTGAAACACAAATAATGGTATCGACAACAGTAATTGAAGTCGGTGTAGACGTGCCGAATGCAAGCGTTATGATAATAGAAAACGCTGAAAAATTTGGACTTTCACAGCTACACCAGTTAAGAGGCAGAGTCGGCCGAGGAGGAGAAAAGTCATACTGTATATTAATTACAGGAGATAAACTTAGTGATAATGGAAAAACTCGAATTGATACATTATGTAAAACCAATGATGGATTTGAAATAGCCAATGTTGATATGAAACTCCGAGGGCCAGGAGAAGTTATGGGTACCCGCCAAAGCGGCTCTCTAGATTATAAAATCGCCAACATTATAGAAGATGGAGAATTGATCGAATGGTCTAGGAAAATTGCTGAATCTCTAGTGCTAAATGATCCTAAATTAGAAAAAGCAGTTAATGAAAAATTAAGGCACAGATTTTCAGAATATTCTAGACATAAAATCGCATGGGGATCCGTGGCATAATTTGTGCTTCAGATATCCCAAAATAAAATCAAAAAATGAAAATCAGACCGCTAAAAAAAATTCGCCCTTTTTGGCGCTCTGTCTCTTTAACTCACAGGTTTTATCAGATCAGTGGAGGGTATAAGTTCTTGGTTCAAGGGTTTCGAAAGCTTGGATTTGTAATAATAATTTTTGCTGTAGCAATTTGGCTACTTAACAATTACGTAGTTGACATTGAAGCTATTGCCGAATGGGTCACGACAAAATTTCATTGGACTGCTGTGATAATGTTATTAGGAATATCTGAAATAGTGACTGGTTTCTTGCCTCCCGATTTTTTTATTTTGTGGGCAGGCGAGATGCAGCATCCATATCTTATGACGCTTCTTTTATCACTCGTAAGTTACTTAGGTGGAGTCCTAAGCTACTTTATTGGTAGGCGCATAC
Source organism: uncultured Cryomorphaceae bacterium (assembly GCA_913049755.1). Next base: position 1,858 of record CAJWXO010000088.1, on the reverse strand, counting down.
ATTATTTCCCAATTGTCCAAAAATGGATAAACAATCGATTTGAAGAACAGTCTTTACAACTAAAGAAATTTGGTGGTCTTTTAATATTTTTATCTGCTTTAACACCTCTCCCCTTTCCACCCGTATGCACAATTGCAGGAATAGTGAAGTTTAGATTGAGATTGTTTTTAATACTCGCAACCACAAGGATTTTAAGGTTTTTCTTGTACGCTTTTTTCATATTCGGTTTAACCTGATTCTTGATTAGATCAAAATAGTACATAATTTCTTCGAGCAAAGGATAAATTACTGTGTATTTTTGCATCTATGCTAATTTCGAAAGAGTGGTTAAGCGACTACATTGAAACTGAGCTTTCCGATGAAAGTTTATCTGATATTTTAACATCTACAGGATTAGAAGTTGAAAAAATCGAACACGTCGATCAAATAAAAGGTGGACTAAACGGGGTGGTTGTAGGTGAAATCATATCACTATCTAAGCATCCTAATGCGGATAGACTCTCATGTACCACAATTAATATTGGAACTGATGACCCTCTAAATATTGTATGTGGCGCATCCAATATTGCAGTTGGACAAAAAATTCCAGTTGCTACTGTTGGTTGTACCATATATCCGGAAAGTATTGAGAAAGGGATTAAAATAAAAAAAGGAAAAATACGAGGTGAGCCATCCGAAGGAATGCTCTGCGCTGAAGACGAACTTGGTATTGGAAAATCGCATGATGGAATTTATATTTTGGATAGTGATGCAATTTCAGGCACTCCCCTTTCAGAACATTTGGGTCTGAAATCTGATACCATTTTTGAAATTGGATTAACTCCAAATAGAACGGATGCAATGAGCCATATGGGCGTTGCCAGAGATCTAAGGGCAGCAATGATTCATAAAAAAATCGAATATACTTGGAATGAAAATAATTTCAATAAATGGTCTAAGTCAGATCCAAATATTGAAATTGACATTCAAGACGAATCTGCATGCCCAAGATATAGAGCTCTTAGCATTAGCGGATTGAAAAATATATCCTCTCCTGACTGGCTTAAGCGACGTTTAAAAGCTATCGGACTCAAACCGATAAATGCAATTGTAGATATTACAAACTATGTTCTCAATGACAAGGGGCATCCACTTCATGCATTTGACGCGAAAAAAATTATAGGTGATTCTATTCAGGTTAGGAAAGCGATAAGCAACGAGGAAATAATCACACTTGACGGAGTAAATAGAAAACTCAATAAAGAGGATTTAGTGATCGCAGATAAACGGGGGCCATTGGCTCTTGCTGGAGTTTTTGGGGGTCTGAATTCAGGAGTTAGTGAAGATAGCACAGATATCATTATTGAATCTGCATGGTTTGATCCCGTCGTTATAAGGAAAACCGCAAAAAGGTATGGTCTTAATACGGATGCCTCATTCAGATATGAAAGAGGTGTTGATCCAAATATCGGCATAGATGCCCTTGTTCTGGCTTGGAAATTAATAAACGAAATATTTCCAAATTGCACCATTACTGGGTTTTCTGAAAAGAATCTATATGACTCTCGATTCGATTATCGAATTGTTGAAGTTGATTTAACTCGAATAAATAAATTAATTGGTCTCGACCTAAAGCAAAATGTAGTTACATCTATTCTTGATTCATTAGATATTCCCTCAATCATATTGACAAAATCGAGTTTAGAATTATCCATACCAGCCTACAGATGGGATGTAACAAGAGAAGCTGATATTGCGGAAGAAATATTAAGAATTTACGGCTTCAATTCCATTCCGTTTCCTGATAGAATGCGCTTAAGCTTGGCTGAAAATGAAGTAATATCAAATGAATCTTTAAGAAGAAAAGCAACAGACTATC
>CAJWXO010000087.1 GCA_913049755.1 uncultured Cryomorphaceae bacterium | reverse complement strand
ATTATACATGGAATACCGAGTTCTCTGGTTACTATTGAAGCATGAGAAAGCAATCCACCTTGCTCAACTACTAGCCCTTTTGACTTGCTTATTAGCAAACTCCACCCTGGATCGGTATGCTTAGCTACAAGAATATCAAAATCGGGCCACGGGCCTGGTTGATATTCTTTCATTACTAAAATTTTCCCTTCCACCAAACCTGGAAAAACAATTTGACCCTTACAGTCTCTTTCGTTTAAAGAATTCGTCTTGTATTCTGGCGGTTTGCCTGAGGGAGTAGAAGCAAAACTTCGCGGATACCTATCTTGAGAATGCTTTTGATAGTCGTTTTGACGCGATGAAACTATACTCTTCCAACTTTCTTTATTATCCTGAAACCACTCTTGGATGGTTAGAAAAAATATATCCTCTTTTTTATCTAAATGTTTTGAATTTACCACAGCTGTACCTGCATTTAATAATATTTTTCTCAGCCAACCGAATGCGGTAGATCGTAATAAGCGAAAAGACTCTCGCTGGCGTATATAATGGTGTAACTGTCTTATTCCCCATGGGTATTTTTTGTTTGTTTCTGCGCCTTTAGATTCTAAGGGACTAGATATAATTTCTCTCATTGCATTGGTAAGAGCCCCAAAATCATCCATGGGACTCGGCGATTCTAGTTTTAATTCATTCGGAAATCGACCACCATAAACTGCGAAATAGGATTTCCATCTTTTATTTAAAGTTGGATATTTTTTTAAGCTTACAAGAAAGAGAGCTTCTTTGTCATTACTTAATGCTCTACTTAATTCTGGTTCAGCAAATATTGATATAGATAACTCCTTAAAGTCTCTTAGCTGCTTAACGCTTGGGGTTTCGATAGAAATAAATGCACGAAGTTGAGACGGAGAGTATTTTTTCTCGGCCCAACCCAAAAAAGTCATCAAGACTGTATCATTTTCCACAGTGATATACCAATTCCTCATCCATTTTTCTTCCAAAGAATTCCATAAAATTTTAAGTTTCTCATTGGAGTAACTGGAGAAATCTAATTCTTTCAATTCTTTGAAATCTTTTAAAATATTTCGACTAAATCTGCGCGTAGTAATTGGGAAAAGAATAGTTTTCCATAGCACTAAAGGGTAATAAAGAAATCTCAACCATAGACTGGCCTTCATGCTTTCAGGTAAAAAGATGTCTTGACGAATTTCGGATGTAATCATTTGCTCCAAGTTCTCCTTGTTACGTCGATACCCTGGTAAGAAAAACATCATTGCGTACCAATGGTTCATGACATAGTAGATCCGTCCATAAAAACCCTTCACTAAATGATCAAAAACTTTTGAATGAGCATTTATTTTAGTTTTTGAAACTCCGCTTTTACTTAAGAGATCCAGGTACACATATTTATATAATCTCCCGGCAATACTCACAGTCATTGGACTAACAATACCGGTATAAGATTCTGCTATGTTCGAGTTATCAAATAGCCATACGGTAGGTAACCAATCGACTGTAACTGGACGAATCTGAAGAATATAAAGTTTACCGTCAACAAAAGTCCACTCCAAGTCCATTGACTGGTTTTTAAATTCTTTTTGAATACGATGATAAAGTTTAGATAGTTGGTTTTTAAGTTTAGTCGACCAGGATGATTGTGTATATTTTTTTTTAATAATTGTCCGAGATTCTTTGTTAAATACTTGTCCCGATATTTGCTCCAAAGATTCGTTCATCCATTCTTTTCCACTTGGATGAAATCCTTTTTGCTCCGAAGGCAGGCCCTGAACAACATGATTACAAAGCCCCGGAGCGTAATTGACCATCCATCTTTCGGAGTGTGTGAACATAACTCCGGAAACAGCTCTTTCAGAATAAAGAAAAGGCTGAATAACAATACCGTTTGGAGGATCACCAATTTCTTGGATCAGCATACTTTGCGCAACCTTGACGCAGGCGTCAGATAATTCTTCTTTGGACACCCCCAATAATGTCTTGAATCGCCCCGCTGCTGAAGTTTCTTTTGTGTCCTCTGAAACAGATGAGCTACGAACAGCAAATAAGCTTGAACTGTCTAGCTTTGAAATAAGTGAATCTAACTTTAACAAGTTAACACCGTTTTTAATTAGATCTTGATCTGCTTTTATTGATAAACTTGGTAATACGCGAAATTTTTTTTCTTCAAGTTCATTTAACCATTTGGCTTTATTTCCAAAAACATTTAGAGACATAACCAAACAATTAGATTTAACGAAATATAACTCATTACAGCACCCAATTGGATAAAATTTCTTCCCATTTTATCGGGTTTAGCCGAAAATATAAGGCAACAAACGAATAGAGGAGTTAAAGAAAAAGCTAGCCAAAGTGCATGAATATTACCTATTGAAAAGAAACAATAAAATGAAAGGCATCCTAATAAAAACGTGATAAAAGCACTTCCGTGAATTCCTAATCTTGAAGAATAGCTATCTAAGTAAGCTGATTCTTCATTCGGGGGCAGGCATTTTCTAGCTGCCTCAATTAAAGCACTAAGTATAAAAACTCCAAATGCATGCCACCAGATAGATGAATTCCAAATTAAAGTTTTTGTAATCGCTGCGTATGCAATTAACTGAAGCAAAAGCATCTGAAAAAGCATTATTACGTTGTAAAGCCAAAAACTGGGTTTTAACCGTTTAATAAATCCAACTTCATAACGTGCCAGTATGGAGTAGATAAGTAAACCGGCCGAGAGCATTCCGGATAGAGGATCAAGTAAAAGGTGGATGGTTACAAAAACTCCTCCATTCAGATAACCCAAATTCAAAATCTCTTTGGAGGATATCAAACCTCGCTGCAGAGGTCTATTTGGGTGATATATATCATCTATTTCTTTGTCTCGTAATTCGTCAATTACTCGAGTATGTAATAAAAAAGAAATTCCAGCAATGGATAATAGTGCATACCTCCACCAGGCTTCATCAAATCCATTGAATGAAAGAACGGCATGAGTTGAAAGTATGATACTGAATGTTGTCGGAATCAAGAAAATTAATGGAAACCGCTCAGATTGATAAATGTATAGTCTCCTAATTAAAGATTGACTGCTTTTTTCCATAGAAAGTAATTGTTATAAAAAGGGACTCGATCTTGAATATTCATATCGATTAAAGTCCATTTTTTTTGAAAAGATTTCGGCACATCTATTTCATAGCGATGCTCCCAATATAAAAATGTTGAATCTGAATCACATACTTTGTCAATAGCGAAAAAAAGTTGATCATTTAATTTTGAAGAAGTCGCCTCCATTATGTCAGAGGCATGAATAAAATGAATTGCATTTTTTAGTTTTTTGATATAAGTGAAAAAATCTTGGTGAACCAGGGTTAAAGAATTTGTTTTTGGGGCCCATGATTTTTTTAGATAATCTAATGTTGAATTCTTATGATAACCATTAACGATATAATCTAAAAATGGATTTTCTTGAATCGGATATCTTATTGCTACTGATTTAAAATTTTCAAGATAATTGATGTCAGAAGGCGATTTTGAAATGTCGGAGCTCAGTCCAGGATGGCGTGCTTTCGAGTTTACCTTTTTCTTAGAGAAAAAAAGAGAGGAAACTAAATTAAGTCTTCGGGATTCCCATTTTTCACTAATTATCAGTTTTCTTGCTTCCTTTGAATTACTGTTAATAAGTGAATAACGTGCACCTGTCTTCAAAATGAAAGGTAAGATGGAAGAGAATTTCCCCAAGTATGATTCAAGCTTTCCACAGTGCAATAACCCACCGTTTCGTTTATTCATTCCAAATAATATTTCTTTTTGGGAATGATCTAGAGCTTTTATTTTTGACTTAACATGTTCTAATTGACTTACTTCAGTGTCTACCAAATTGATATGTTCAATGCCAAATTTCACTAAACTCAATGCATGATCTCCACCGCTACCGACCATATGGTTATATTGGGCAGGATGCTTTTCCGTTATTTTCTCTAGCAAATAGGTGTCTTCCCATGATTGAGCGTAGTATAGCATAAGTATTTTGCCAATTATGAATCATTGGAAATTTTAAGTAAAAAAATCTATATTTTCTACTCAACTAATTTACACAAGGAATATTTTTTAAAAGTTGCATAATTTGCAAGAATGAACTTATTTATTCTCTAATAGGACTAAATCATTTTGGATGGATTCATCTACTTAAGTATTCTGACTATATACACCCTTCCAAAGAGCATTTATCGTAAAAAAAGATGATACTAAAGGTCACTCAAAATCAATGATCATACTATTTCTCTACTGAAAAAGGACTTTCATTAACCTAAGTTATAATTGAGTTGGCATTATTATCAGGCACCTATTTTAATTGAATACAGCCAACTGCTTTTGAATTAAAGTAGAGAGAAGGTTGGAGATCTCATTTAAAGAAAAAGAAAAATCAAAGAAATCCATTTCGCATTTATTCAAGCACTTAAACAAGGTGTTGAAACAAAAATAACACAAGGATGTTGCGAATGCTCTATAAAGAAGGTTAAGCGCATTGTTATCCTATGGCAACGATATGGAGAGTAAACAAAATTGAAAGAGCCTTACACTTGATACATTACAACCCTCACACATTAGAAATAGCTGAATTAAAGGAGGAGGATATGCCTATTGTTTGTTCGTTAATAGGATTGTGCTTTAAAACACTCGATATTTAAGTTATTTATTAAGGTGTGAGCCATCACAATATCCATTTGAATCTTGCGTATTTCCGCACCCACACATTGCTCGGTCTTGTTTTTTATAAATCATAATTTTTTATTTTATTCTTAATGTTAAATTAAATGTGGTTAGCAATTTTTATTAAAACTCTAGATCAGCAACTAAATCAAATTCATCATAAATCGCTTTGTCCTTCAATCCATCAAAGAAACTTGTAGAGCCATATCTTACATCGAATTTTGTTCTATCTATTTTTAAGGATGCATTTGCTTTGTTTCCATAAACTGAA
>CAJWXO010000086.1 GCA_913049755.1 uncultured Cryomorphaceae bacterium | reverse complement strand
ACTTTAATTGATTCCAGATATTTCATTCTTGAGGGAACTGCAAGCAATTCTACATATGTATCTAACAAAGAAGAAATAAAAATTCTTAACAAAGAAGGGAATGTTATTCCTTTATCTGCTGCATCAGAAATTCTTCCTTTAAGCGTTTACAGTCATACACTCACAAGGCCTTTTGTATGTTGGCCAAAAGAAATAAAATGGATCGATTAACCGCAACTCCAATTAACTCGGTATCTCTAGCAAAACTAGCAAAAGCTATTGGTGCAGAATATATGGGTAATAACGATATTCAAATAACATCATTTTGCACATTATTTCCAGGAGAGCCAGGAGGAATTACATTTCTTGCTAATGGAGCATATTCCAAACGATTAAAAGACACAAAAGCGTCTGTTGTAATTATTAGCCAAAAACAAAATTGTCCTGAAAATTTTGGATGTATTTGCTTAAGGGTAGATAATCCATACAGTACTTGGGGAAAATTACTTATCGAATTCGGGGAAGAAATATCTTGGTCAAATAAAGCGATTTCCGAAAGTGCGTCAATACACAAAACAGCACAGATTGCTCATGGTGTAACAATTGGAGCAAATTCAATTATCGGCAAAAATGTGATAATTCATCCGAATGTTACTATCTACCCAAATTCAAAAATTGGAGACAATTCTATTCTCCATTCTGGAGTCGTTATTGGTGCTGACGGATTTGGATTTGCTCTTCCACAAGCGCCAGAAACATCACTTCAAAAAATATCACATATCGGCCATGTAATCATTAATGAAAATGTAGAAATTGGAGCAAACTCCTGTATTGATAGAGCGGTTGTTGGTGCAACATTAATAGGGGCCGGCACAAAACTTGATAATTTATGTCAAATTGGACATAATGTTCAAATAGGAGTAGGTTGCGTCCTTGCAGGCCAAGTAGGAATAGCAGGATCTTGCATTATTGGAGATTATGTTCAAATTGGTGGACAAGTTGGAATTGCTGGACATATAGAAATCGGTGACTATGTAAGAATAGGAGCACAAAGTGGAGTTCATAAAAATGTCGAAAAAGGAAAAACAATTATGGGTAGTCCTGCCATTGATGCTTCAAAATTTCGTCGCAAATTTGCAGCCTCTAACATGAAAGGTGAATAAGTGAATAACTACGCATTATCTAAATCTTTTAAGATATCCGGCCAAGGAATACATACCGGCGTTGAGACCACCGTGACAGTCTACCCTGGAAAATCAGGAAATGGATACACCATTAAAAGACTAGACTTAGCTAATTCCGATATTCTAAAAATAAGCCCCAAAGTTGTTACCGATACAGAACGTCGAACAACACTTTCAAATGGGAGTACAACCGTGCATACTGCTGAACATTTACTCTCTGCTCTTTATGGTTCCCATATTTATGATGCTCATATTGAGTTATCAAATAGCGAAATACCAATTTTAGATGGAAGCTCTTTACCCTGGATTAAGGCCATAAATACAGCAGGAAAAATTCAAGCTAAAAATCTCATTTTTGGGTTAAAAATAAATAAAAAAATTCGTGTCGAAGATAAATTAACAGGAGCATGGGCTGAAGCTATTCCATCATTAAATCCTAAATTTCATATTGAACTAAGTCATGATGAATGTGCCATTGGATCCTCAAGGGCTAGCTTCATTATGGAAGATGATTATAAGACTCAAGTTGCATATGCCAGAACATTTACCCTTGCCTCGCATTTAACTCCTTTAATAAATAAAGGCCTCCTGAAAGGTGCGAACCCTGGGGCCGGTGTAATTGTCATTGATAAAATAATGAACGATCAAGACTGGAAAGGATTAGAGGATTTTGTTGGTATTCCTTTGGAGCGAAGAGATGATGTGGGAGCATTGCCATTGACATCCTATAGATCTGAAAATGAGCCTGCAACTCATAAATTATTAGATCTGATCGGAGATATAGCACTTATAGGACAGCCTGTAATGGCTGAGATTCGTACATTTAAACCCGGACACAAAATAAATACATTGCTAGCACAAAAAATCATGGAAGAAGCTGTTAAAAACAAAAAAATACCTACCTACAGTCCAGATTCAACTCCGATTATGGACGTAACTAAAATAATGTCAATTATCCCCCATCGACCGCCATTTCTGTTAGTTGATAAAATCGTGGCATTATCTGAGATGGACATTGTTGGTGTAAAAGCTGTAACGATGAATGAACCTTTTTTTGCAGGACACTTTCCAGGATCTCCGGTAATGCCAGGTGTACTCCAGTTAGAATCAATGGCCCAAGTAGGAGGGATTTTAGCTTTAAGCACAGTTAAAGACCCAGAAAACTACCTCACTTATTTTCTAAAAATGGATGAGGTAAAGTTTAAAGCAAAAGTTGTTCCTGGAGATACACTTATTTTCCATCTCGAGCTCACTGCACCTATTCGAAGAGGAATAGTTCAAATGAAAGGAAGGGCATATGTCGGTGAAAAATTAGTTTCTGAAGGATTTTTTACAGCACTAATAACAAAAGAAAAATAGTTGACGTGATTTCAAACCTAGCATCTGTTCATCCTGAAGCCAAATTAGCTGGAAATATAACTGTAGATCCTTTTGCTGTAATTGAAGCTGACGTGGAAATTGGAGAAGGGTCCATAATTTCTAGTCATGCATGTATATTATCAGGTTCACGTTTGGGGAAAAACTGCAGAGTCTTTCAAGGAGCAGTAGTTGGAGGTGTCCCTCAGGATCTTAAGTTTGACGGAGAGGAAAGTCTAGTGGTAATTGGTGACAATACTACCGTACGAGAAAATGCTACGATAAATCGTGGGACTAAAGCCTTTGGCAAAACCATTATCGGAAGAGAATGTCTGATTATGGCAAACGTGCATATTGCCCATGACTGCATCATTTCTGATCACGTAATTCTGGTGAATAATGTCGCTCTGGCAGGACATGTGGAAATCGGAGATTGGTCAATTATTGGTGGTTTATCAGCTGTACATCAGTTTGTGAAAGTTGGCCCCCATGTCATGGTTGGAGGGGGCTCTCTTGTAAGAAAAGATATTCCTCCATTTATAACAGTGGCAAGAGAGCCATTATCATATGAAGGAGTAAATGTTTTAGGTCTAAGACGTAGGGGTTATAAAAACGCAAGAATTGAAGAAATTCACCATACCTACCGATTAGTTTATCAAAGTGGACTTAATACTACTCAAGCGATTAGTCAAATCGAAATTGAGGTAAATGAAAGTCCAGAACGAATAGATATTTTAAAATTTCTACTGGCATCTGACCGCGGTATTGTTAAGAATCTCTAGCAATGGGGTTAGAATTAATAAGATTAAGTAAACTCTTTGGAACAAAAGAAGTTATCCCCGAATGGAATATAAAATGGGGATGTGATGACCGAATAGGGATATTAGGGAATAATGGATCAGGTAAAAGCACTTTTTTGAAGTTGCTATCCGGACAATTATCACCTAGCTCGGGTAAAATCATAATATCTGACTTCCCCGAGGAAAATTTATCTCTAAACTGCAGCTATTGCAGTCCCCATCTTGAATTATTTAGACAATTCACGGTCAAAGAGCACTTTGAGTATCATAATTCGCTAAAGCCATTACGGCCCGGTAATTCAATCAATGAGATAGGTATAGCCTCCAACGATTTGAATAAGCCGTTAGGCTCATTCTCAAGTGGCATGAAACAACGAGTGAAGTTAGCGTTGAGTATTTTTAGCAATTCCCCTTTGCTTCTTTTAGATGAGCCTACAAGCCATTTAGATACTGATGGTATGGAATGGTATCAACAATGCCTTTCTTCTAATTTATCTCCATCAACGGAATATAATGATCGCATTCTAATTGTAGCATCAAATCATAGGCAGGAAGAAACATACAACTGCACGTCCTATTATCTGCCTTCGGGAAAGACCTTTGTACCTTAGTACAAACAATTACTACTAATTATGGCTTCTACGTCAGATATCAAAAACGGACTATGTATTCACTTTAATCATGCTCCCTATCAAATCATAGAGTTCTTGCATGTAAAGCCCGGAAAAGGAGCAGCATTTGTCAGAACTAAACTTCGCAATTTAAATGACGGAAGAGTATTAGAACACACCTTCCCCAGCGGAGCTAAGCTTGAAGACATAAATATTGAATACCGAACTTATCAATTTTTATATAATGACCCGAATGGCTATCATTTCATGAATGTTGAAACATACGAGCAGTTTGAGATGACTAAAGAAGTTATAAATGCTCCAGACTTTTTAAAAGATGGAATGGAGTGCATGGTTTTATTTCATGCTGATGAAGATCGTGCTCTTCGAGTAGAGCTCCCAAGCACTGTTGTTTTAGAGATAAAATATACAGAGCCAGGAATGAAGGGAAATACTGCCACAAATACACAGAAGCTAGCCACGCTAGAAACGGGAACTGAAATTAGAGTGCCGTTATTTATTGAAATAGGCGAAAAGATTGTAGTACACACTGCAGATGGTACTTATAAAGAAAGAGCTAAGTAACTAAATACCACCGAATTTAATTAAAACACCCCTCATGGGTGTTTTTTTTGATTATCAAAAAAAAACCGCCCTGTTCCCAGGGCGGTTTTTTGCTTAACTTTTCAAATATTAATTAACGTCCCAGAATACTTTATCAGTATCTGCGTCACTTCCGCCATTAGCAGCACCAACATTTGTTGTATTTAATGAATACTCATCAACACCGTAACTCATACGATTTGGAACAGGTCTTTGAGCAACATCTGCGATATTCATAACCGGGTAGTCATAAGTACGAATAGTATTGTAAGCCTCGTTTCCTCTCATATACATTGAAAGCCATTTCTGATGACCGATACACTCCTTCCATACAGTAGGATCATATGCTACAGTAGGCTGAGCCAAATATGCAGCAGCCTCTGTTTCTGAAACACCCCATTGGGCCATAGAAGCATTGACTCCATTTGCATAATGCTCTCCTGCCGTTCCAACGACATTCCAATCTCTCTGAGCTGCATCAGCTAGCAAGAAACTAACTTCTGAAAAACTCATAAAGT
>CAJWXO010000085.1 GCA_913049755.1 uncultured Cryomorphaceae bacterium | reverse complement strand
CTCTTCAAATATTTTGTTTCCGGAGCACTTATTATTGTATGATCACGATTTAAATCCATTCCATTTTTTGCATACCGATTCTCTTTTTTATATCCATCTGGATTCGCAACAGGAATAATCATTATTTCAAATTCATTCAAGAAATCAGAATCTTTAAGCAATTCATGTATTAAGAATAAAAGACCTTCAACACTCCCCATTTCATTGCCATGTAAACCACCTTGAAGCCATACGCGTATTGGATTCTTAACAGGGTTTTTACCGACCAAGTTGACAGCAGGTATCTCAATACCTCCTTGGCTTTTCCCAATAAATGAAACACTCAACTGGTTTGGGTTCTCTAAAGATTTGTTGTTTAAAAAATCTAATAATTCTGTAATTGATGTGTATCCCTTTTTTTTTGAAAACCCAGGTGTGGGAATTTCTATGTCTGGATCTGGAAAAAAAGTTTGAGTTATTATTTTGGGTTGAATTCCTAGCTCCAATACAGAAGAAGAACTGCATAAAACAATTAATATAAAAAGTATTGGAGTTTTTAAGAATTTCATATCAAAACACTCGTTATGAATTGAATAAACCATTCAGGCCGAGTCAAAGGCTCTCCATAAGGTGAAGTGGCGCCGTCCACAGAGAATCTCGTAATTGAACTCTGCATTTTAAAACCATACCAACGCACAAAGTATTTCGAAAGCCCCAAGGTAATAGCCTCCGGACGACTATAAAACGTACCATTATGTAAGAAAGAATATTCCGGTGCTTGCAAATAACAATAGCGTGCATCAAAAGAAATACCATTTTTTAGGACATACCCTCCCTGTATATTGTAACCATGTCCTATCATCATTCTGTTTTTAACATAGGAGTCAACATTTTGAATACCGTCTATCAAAAAGCTGCTGGACGTAGAACCATCATTTCGAACTCGGTAACTTATATCAGCAGGTACTGAAGCATCAGCATATACATATTCTCCAAGAATAGAAACACCTCGAAATTTAAAGAGGAAATCAGCACCAAATTGCCAATAATTGGGTAATGTCGTTTTAAAGTCTTGATCTAAATACAAAATACTCCCTTGAGCTCTTCCTCGCCGACTACTAATTCCTTCATTAAAGCTACCTCTTACCCCAAATACGAGTTTTGGAGTTCTTTCCCTAACTAAATCAGCTTGCCGATATTGACCATAACGAGTAAAGAGACCATTTGGCAAATAGTCCAAACGAATACCGTATTTTAATCCCCCGATGTCATTTCCCATTGGGACATCTCCATCTCCAGAGGTGATCGATGTCAGAGCTCTCAAATAGCTTCTTGGATTTAACCTGATTGTACTTTCTGAAAAAAGACCAAATTCAAATATTGTATTGAACGCAGATGTTAATTTGCTCCGATCGACCAGCTGCATAGTGCCAGAATTCATTGTCATTTCTCGACTATTCACCGGATTGACTTTCTGACCAACAATTATTTTATGACGTTTATTAATGCGGTATGTTAAATAGGCATGTAATAATCTTGTCGATTGAGAATTATCAACTTCAGGAACGCCGCCTAGATCAACTTGTATCCTATACTGTATTCGGGCAGGTTCGTATTCACCATTAATTCGAAGTCTTAACCTTCTTAACCTTACTCTTGTACTATTAGGGTCAGCGATGGAGTCTTCATTGTATTCAATATCAATACTAGGTTGGATAAGACCACTTATTTTCATTTTGTAGCCGCTGGAGCCAGAGAATGTCCAGCCCTCCCCTAATGTGTAGTCATTCGCTACCAGGTAATCATCCTCAGTTATTTGAGCATTCATGACCGATGATAAAAAGGTAATCGCTAATACCCCAATATTTTTAAATGCTATTTTTTTCATTATCCTCATTCTAATGAAATCATTTCTCCCATTGCGATTACATTTTGCAATTCCCAAGAATCATTAAAAACGCAAAAATCCGCATCAGCTCCGACCTTTACTCGACCCTTATGGTGCAAGCCTAAGTTATCTGATACATTAGATGTAACGAGAGATAATGAATCTGAAATAGAGACCTCCTCTGACTTAACTAAACTTTGAAACTCTAATAAATTAGAAGATATCGGAGCCGGCCTAGTACCAATAATATTTTGTTTATCATCTTTTAAGTCTAAACCTGCATTACCATCTGTTGAGAAGGTCATGCGATCGATAGAAAGATTCTCCTCCAATGCTAAAAGAACCGCTTTGTGAGGGTCAGTGAATTTTGATGCCCCAGTTGTTATATCTATTCTCCCGCCCAACTTACCAAATTCAATTGCTGCTTCAAATAGCTCCGATGTACGAGCCACATGTGTTGGGGAAATTGACTCAATAGGCACTTGATGATCTTTAATCATTTGGAAAAGAGGATCTAACTTACCAGGGGAATTACCGAGATGGACATGTAAAATACCTTTTTTACCAGAAAGCATAGAACCAATATAGACTTCTCTCCATTTCTTTAAAAGTTCCTGAACTGTTGGAAATGATGACCGAATATCTGAAATAGCTATTTTACATCCGAGGACTTTGTCGATAAAAACCAAATCATCCTGAATAGAATCCATTATGTGAACTGGGTCTAAGCCATAATATCCAGTATGCATATAACCTGTCATACCCTGATCATCTAGTCCCTTAACTTTCGCATATAATGATTTTGGACTTCTTGTAACTCCATCTGTGCCTAAAAGACCGACAACAGTCGTTGTCCCTACTGAAAGCAAATCCTTAGCGGTTAACTCGTTCGTCATTGAACCAAACCCGCGCTTACCCCCTGCGCCAAGAACATGAACATGCTGATCAATAAATCCTGGAGTAACAATCTGATTATTAAGATCTATTACTTTGTAATTCAATCCAGTAATAGATACATTTTCCTCTATTGCTAAAATAGTTGAACCCGAAACCAATATATCAGTATTCCCAATTTCTTTTGGAGAATATAATCGAGCATTTTTAAATAAAATCATAGCAATATTATTTGAATTAAAAGCATTAACAGCAAAGCAACTGTAATTGGGATTGCATTTCTTTTTACAATTTCAGAAACTGGAACGTCAGCTATAGACGACGTTGCTAAAATAACCCCACTGATAGGAGAGATTGTTCTACCTAGAGAAGCAGCTAAATTCATTGGAAGAATAAGGTTAATACTATTTACACCAAATTTAGCTGCGATAGCGGGAATCAATGGACCGAAGGAGAAAAAAGCTGCATTTCCACTACCCATAAGTATGGATGACAAGAAAACCAATAAAGTAAATACAACTAATACCAAAGAAGAACCCAATCCTAAATACTGAGATCCATCAATCATGGCTTGAATAAAACCGAGTGAAATAAGTCCCTTTGCGAACACGCCTGCTGTAATAACCAATGTCACGACTGAAACAAAAATATTAGACATCCCTTTCCAAAAAACCTTGGAGCTATCTAATGCAGTCTTCAAAGATTTCATTGTTATTGAAAAAGCAATCAACGCAATCGTCCAAGAGATAATCATCGCCATAGTGGTATTCAAAACAATAGAAAAATATGTATACTCATTGACCAGATATACTGAAACCAATAATATTATGGGCATAATAGGTATCAGGGAAAACAATGCTGGAACACTACTTTTTTTATCTATTTCTAAGGGTTTTTCTGGAGGGTTTATTAACGCTTTATCTTGCTTGCCATCAAAGTATCTATTAACCAAATAATAAGAAATAGCCATCACTAACATCAATGGCCAAACAGCCGGGATTTGATATTGAATAAAATAATCAACTATCGGTATGTTAGCAATTGATGAAGCACTTGCCGTTATTGCGGAAGCAGGACCCATCCCAAAGGCTGTACTTCCGGTAATAACAGATACAGCTGATGCTCTGGTCACTCCTAAGCCAACTAAAACAGGAAAAACTGAAACCATAAAAAGACATGCGCATCCTGCAGCGGAAGGAATACAAACAAAAATTAATTGCATTAGTGGAAGAATTGCAATACATGTCAGCGATGGTGAAAGCTTCAACCTTTTTACGCCACTCAGCGTCTGTCTCACCAATTCATTTGAAGCACCAATATGATCAGAGTAGGCTACAAATCCACCGATACTCATTATCATTAAACCAACACCACTTAGCGATTTCGAAAATTGCGATGACACGACAGTCATCACACGGACAAAAGAAAAGTTACTTCCATCATTGAAACCAATCAAATAATCATAACCTAAAAAACTTGCTAAAGTCAGCATTAACATTCCTGAAAACAATAATACTGCCTGAGCAGGCCAACCCTTCAGAAGGGTCCAGCAAACCCCAAACAGGATTAGAAAGACAAGAAAAATACCCACCTGAATCAGAATGAAGAACCATCACTTTTTGTCCCTGGGGAAAAAAGCAAAGTACTAGCGGTTGTGTGCTGAACAAGCTCACCTATCAAATCAGGAGAACGAGTGTAAGACTCGTTAGGGTTATCAGACAAAGGAGTTATATCAAGTTGAATCATTACACTATCCGATGAATTAGTTATTGTCAGCACATCTCCTGAATTATTAAGATTCATCATTCCTGTGGTTGAAGTAGATATTTGTGCACCACCGAATGAACCCGTTGGTGTTCCCCCGCCAAACAATACATAAACCCCTCCAGCAGGAAGTATTGTTCCACTGGGGAATTCATGGCGCGGTGAATTTGAAGAAAGTGCTGTAGCATCATAAACTTTATATCCTGACAAATCAATAGATGTAGATCCAATATTTACCAGTTCGATAAATTCATCTTCATTTTGCACATATGTACCATCTCCATTTGCATCACCATCTAATCCACTGTTGTACGGATCATATAATATTTCATTTAAAATTAAGGAAGCTAGGCCTTGGCCATCATCATCATCAAGAATAACGGAAACTGTAGTTTGGCCAATATTTACAGCATTTTCTAATTGAAAAAGAACTATAATATCTTCAGTGCCCTCAATATCTTCATCGTTAATCCCTAGCAAGAAGACACTCGCTAAAGTATCTCCCGCTGGAATAATTATTTGTGTACTACTCAC
>CAJWXO010000084.1 GCA_913049755.1 uncultured Cryomorphaceae bacterium | reverse complement strand
AATCTTAGTGAGCCTGGTTTTTCAGTGGATACAGTAAAGTTGTTTAGTTCGTATTATCTGCGAGAACCTCTTTTAGGCTTTTTCGAAGATCGAATGACCGCAAGAAATCAAGCAAATAATGCCATTTTTCCCAGATTTGAAGCATTTAATAATGAATTAGAAATACCGAATTTCTTTGAAGGTGTTGATTATAAAGGAGGTTTTTCGATAATCGGACAACGTTTTTTCGCCTCTGGAACAAAAGATCTAAAGGCTCACTTTAAATTTTGGTATGATACTCTTGAAGTTTTGAATATCAGATCTGAAAGATTTGTAATTAGATCAGATAAACTTATTTCTAATGAGTCAGAGGTTTCGTTTAAACTTGGAGGAGATTCATTGTATCATCTTAAAAGTCAAGTCTCTTATGACCCGATAGATCAAATGTTAAGAATTGATAGACCTAGCAAGGGAATGTCTCTTACACCCTTCGCTGATAGCTATCACAATTTAATAATGGACTTGGACCAGATACGATGGAGAACGTCTGATCCTATGTTTACCCTCGGCGGAATTAATATGGGCAATGGTTCTCCAGTAATAATTGAGTCGGATCAATATTTTAGAAGCTCCAGGTATGCAGCATTGCAGGGTCTTGATTTAGAGAATCCCCTCGTTAAGATAGATGAAGTGGGTAAAAGCTATGGTTACATGTCCTTAGGAGTATATCAAATGGCTGTTGGTCTCGGGATGCCTCTAGAGTCTTGTGAACGGTTTATGATGGAGTTAGCAATTGATGGTTTTGTAAGGTACAGTCTGGATAAAAAGGAAGTAGAAGTATTGCCTAAAACCACAGAGTACATATTAAATCACTCCAATAAACGTGACTATGATGTAATAAGATTCTTAAGTAATGTGGATAAAGGCATGAATGCCAGAGTTAGTCTACTAGATTTTGATATGGAAGTATGGGGAGTAAGTACAATTGCCCTTTCAGACTCTCAGAAAGTAGCTCTATATCCTGAGTCGAATAGGGTTTTGATTCACAAAAATTTAAACTTTGATTTTGATGGGAGAGTAGAGGCAGGTAGGTTTACTTTTTACAGCCGCCAAAATAAATTTGACTATGCTCTTTTTCGATTTAATATGCCGGTAATTGATTCGATGAGATTTTCAGTTCCAAGTTTTGAACGAATGGAAGATGGAAGTCGGCCATTGGTGAGGGTAAGGAATACCATTGAGAATATATCTGGAGAATTATTAATCGACTATCCCTCAAATAAATCTAGCTATCAACGGTATCCTAAATATCCTATTTTTAAATCTGAAAAATCGGCGAAAATATTTTATGACGGAGTATATGATGGCGTTTATGAGCGTGACAAGTTTTATGTTAACATTGACCCGTTTCAGATAGACTCTCTCGATAATACAACCACTGAGGGTTTGGTTTTTAAGGGTGAATTTAAAAGTTCAGATATTTTTGAGGCAAGACGTCAAGATATTCGTGTTCAAGATGATTATTCTTTTGGTTTTACTCAAGAAACAGGTGATGCTGGTTGGTCTACATTTGGAGGTAAAGGTTTGGTTAAGGGTGCCGTAAAATTATCAATTGCTGGACTGCGCCTAAATGGAAGTGTTTCATTTGAGGAAGCGGTCGGTAGTAGTTCTAGATTTGAATTGTTCCCTGATACTCTAAGAGGTAGTGGAGATTTTCATCTCAATCCAATGGAAGGTATGCCCCGGGGTGCAGGCCATCCCGGCGTTTCAGGTGATTTCGTTCACATGCAATGGGAACCGAATTTTAATACCTGGTGGTCAACGAGTATGGATCAACCTTTTAGTACTTATTCTGATAGGTCAATGGAAGTCTATGGTAGATTGACTTACACTCCGGGATTCTTGGATGCTAAAGGTCTACTTGCATTTAATAATGCGGAGCTACAAGGAGAAGTGATTCGTTTATTCTCTAAATGGATACAGAGCGGAAGGGCTGACTTTCGCGTACGTGAATCTGAAATGAGCGAATGGAGTTTTCAAATGAATAATGCCATATCTGAGGTTGATTTTGTCACCAATAAAGGAGTTTTTGAGCTTCAAGATGGAGATAACACATTAATATTTCCAAGAAACAAATACCGGGCAAATATGGACCGTGCAGAATGGAATATCATTGAAAAGTATGTGTCAATTAGTAAAAGCTCTAATATTGAGTCCCGCTTAACATCAACACATGACAATCAGGGAGGATTGAGTTTCCTTGCGCAGAATGCCAAATTTTATTTAACACCAAGTTTACTTGAGTGTTTTGGAGTTCCGTCAATAGATGTCGCAGATTCAAGAATTTATCCAGACAGCGGAAGAGTAACTATTAAGCAGAATGCCTTAATGCAAACGTTAAATAATGCTTCAATGTTAGCAAGTAGATTGGGCAAGTATCACAATATTGTAAATGCAGAATTAAAAATTAGAGGTCGAAATAATTTATACGGTAATGGAACATATCAATATCGTGATGAACAGGATGTTATTTGGCCCATCCCCATGGGGAGAATTGATGTTGACACTGCCAATCATATTGTTGCTCAAGGAGAATTATTGCCCGAATCTGAATTTTATTTAAGTCCACGTTTTAAGTATTATGGAATTGTTAATATGGAGTCTATTGACCCAATGTTAACTGTAAGAGGTAGTATACATATTACGGCAGATTGTCCTTTTTTAAAGACGGATTGGGTTATGACAACCACCAAAATCGACCCGTTAGAAATTATCATTGATTTACCAGACGCTGATACAGCTAGGCCGTCGCGTAAAGTATACAATGGTATTTATCTCAGATCTGATTCCGCAAGTCCTTACACCGCTTTTATAATGCGTAATAACCCATCTTCATCAGTGAAATTATTCAGTTCTCGTGGTATTTTATTTTATGATGTTGAGAGCAATGCATATGTGGTTACATCTCGACGTAGGCTTTTAGATCCAGAGGCACCAGATGATTACTTTGAATTGAACCCGCAAGACTGCGAGGCTAAAGGGTCTGGTGAGATATTTTTGGCTTCTAAATTAGGGAGAGTAGATATTCAATCGTTTGGTCAAATAAAATATAAACTATTTACAAATCGATTGAGCGCAACTACGTCGCTTACATTAGACTTTTTATTTTCGGAAGATGTTCTTAAAGCTCTTCCAATAGAGATGAATTCTGTTTTAGGAACCATAACAACAGATTGGGCAAATGATTACATGAATGAGGGTTTGAATCGATTAATGAGCCAAAAGGATAAGAACGATTATTATTCAGCCTCTACAGAATATCGAATGCCAAAAGAGTTGAGACAGACATTTGTTTTTGATGAAATAGATTTCAGTTATGATAAGAATTCACGAGCATTTCGTTCGAAAAACGGATTAGGTATTGGTTCAGTTGCTGGAGAGCCTGTTCACAAATTTTTAGATGGTGTTTTAGAACTTAGAAAACGAAGGGGA
Source organism: uncultured Cryomorphaceae bacterium (assembly GCA_913049755.1). The sequence goes on along the minus strand of CAJWXO010000084.1, from coordinate 1,619 downwards.
GGTGATCAGTTTTCACTTTACTTAAACTCTGACACTGAACATTTTTTATACTTTAAACGAAATGTGCTGCGCTATTATTCCACAGACAAAACTTTTTTAAATAAAATATTAAGTCTTGATGTGAAAAAAAGAAGTTTGCCTCCAAATAATGGTAATCCTTACTTCACCTTTACTACTACAAGCCAAGGTAACATGTTACGTTTTCTTGATGGTTTAGATGAACAAGATGACAACGGGGAAGATTGATTCTTTGAAATTTTTCTTTGTTATACTTGACATATTCAGTTTATATTCGCCGTTCTGAAATCAGCCAAAAAAATGTTGATTTTGAAGTTTAAAATTTAAAATAATTAGTAGTGAAAAAAGTATTTTTTTGTTTGTCTTTAATAGCTTTTGCGGCATGTACTGCTCCAGAGGTAGAGGAGAGTAGAGTAGGTTTTGGCGGAGAAGATGGTAGTGTTGGTATTGGTTCACAAGCCAGTGTTGACGTTGTAGTTAGTTTGGATGCAGCATGGAAAAATTGGGATACAGAAGCGATGAGCGAATTTTTAGCTGCTGACGGTGAGTTTAGTTTTGATGATGGCCGAGTAGCTGAAGGGTCAGATGCATTCCTTGCGATAGTTGAAAAAGAAGGTTCAATGGATACCTCATACTCTTGGGATATGTTTTACGCTTTTTCTGTAAATCTAGAAAATGATACAGTTGGAGGCGAATGGGTAAATGCTGGATTTAACGTTGAGGGAACATATCTAGAGGAAGTGATTGAGAAAACCACTTTTAATGAATGGTTCTATGTCCTTGATGGAAAAGTAACAAACTGGAGTTCTCACAAGCGCAAGAGAAACGACTAAAATCCAATAGATTTTAAGAGATCAGGATGTATATATTTGCATCCTTGTTTAAGTAGGCCCCGTAGCTCAACTGAATAGAGCACCTGACTACGGATCAGGAGGTTGCAGGTTTGAATCCTGCCGAGGTCACTGGGAGCCCCGCAGAAATGTGGGGCTTTTTTATATGCCGCCATTAGGTTTCAGAGTTTTAAATATGATTTGAGTCTGTTAAACTTTCTTTATTCTTTATCAATTCTATTGGCAAAATCTCGATGGGCTTTGGTAAGCGTCTTAGGATTGTCAATACTACTGGCGTGACCGGCATTTGGAATCTCAACATATTGTGCATTCGAAACAAGAGAAGCGAATCTCTTTACTGTTGATGGTCGAGCTTCATCAAATTCACCAGTAGTGAAAAGAACAGGAACACTTATTTTATTCAAAGCTTCATTTATTTTATAATTAATTAATGTACCTGTTGGACTGAATTCACTTGGTCCCCACATATAGTTGTATATGAAATTGTTACCGCTAATATTTCGAAACTCGAACGAGGGTTTAAATAATTCATATCCAGGAATACTGTCCCAATTTATATCTGTTGATCTAATCATAAAGCTTTCGTAAAAAGCCTTCATTGCATTTTGATAAGCTTCAGTTTCAAATGCATTAGTTTTTTCAGCTATTGCAATATCCCGTTGAATGCTTTCTGGTAATTGAGTAATCAGGGTATCAGAATCAGCGACCCATATAGAAGTTGAGAAGTAAGGACTATTGAATACAATTCCT
>CAJWXO010000083.1 GCA_913049755.1 uncultured Cryomorphaceae bacterium | reverse complement strand
ATCTTAACGTTCAAGAAACTTTGGCTATTACAGATAGGACATATTTAATGTTTGAAGGAAAAATACTAAAAAGCGGAACTGCTCAAGAGTTATCTGAAGATCCTATTGTTCGTCGCGTTTATCTTGGGAAAAATTTTGAGCTTAGAAAGGATATGCGGCACGCTCCAAACGATCATTAATAGCTTTCCCGAGGCCTTTTTCAGGTGCAAGCTCAATATAAATTCTTCCTATTTTAGGATTATCTAGTTCTCTCAAGATAGAAAATACACGCGAAGCCCCAGATATTTCAGATCCATCGAGACTAAGCGAATTATCGCTGGATTCGTCAGGCTTCCATGTAATTAATACATCAGGACTAACTATTGATGGCAAGGTTCCTGCAAATGGGATGAGAATAATTTCTTTCCCTGGGGAGTAATGTCTTTTTTCTTGTCCAGGCAGTATAGAGCTATTACTTTTTGTTTTTATTACAAGAGGTTTTTTTAGAACCTCTTCAATTCGTTCAATGGCCAAACCACCTAATCTATGGATTACAACCGCATTGTCTTCAAAACCAATAATTGTTGACTCTAATCCAATTTCACATTGACCACCATCTAATATTAATGGAATATCGCCTCCAATTTGCTTTTCTACGTGTTTCGCGCAGGTTGGAGAAACATATCTGTAAGGATTAGCACTCGGCGCTGCTAAAGGGTATTTAATAGACTTTAAAAGGGCCAATGTTAAGGGGTGCGAGGGCATTCGAACTGCTACTTTGTCTAGTCCAGACGTTAATAAGTCTGGAACAGATTTTTTTTTAGGAAGAACTAATGTTAGTGGTCCAGGCCAAAAAGCATCTATTAATTCTTGTGCCTCTTTTGGAATTGTACTGCAAAGAGATTTTAGCTGTTCGATTTCTCCAATATGAGCAATTAACGGATTGAAATATGGTCTATTCTTAATTCTAAAAATAGAAGCAATACAATCAGTGTCCATCGCATTACCTGCCAGACCATAAACTGTCTCGGTAGGAATGGCAATAACTCCTCCTGAGTTGAGAATATTTTTAGCTAAGTCTAAATCATCAGTAATCACAGTTTGAAATGTTTTGATTAATTTAAACTAAGACCTATGCTGCCATTTGTAAAAAAGTTTTTGCAAGCAATAACCCGGTCATATCTTTTGCCCCACTCACGCATATAAATAATGCTGGTATAATTATTTGGGCATTCCCAGTGGTTACCTTCTGTCCAAGATAAATCCCATGATGGAGTTTCATTTTTGTTTTGATTTTTTTCTGCTAATATGTATTCTAAATAACCTTGTTTGACTCGAATTAACCCTCTGTAAGCTTTTTCTTCAGGGTCATATTTCAGCTTATCGTCTTCTCTGGATCGATATTGATTGAAATCACCAATTACATAAATTTCTCTATGTCCTGAATTTTCTATATCCTCTAAGAAAATGTCTAAGACCAAATAGTCTGCCTCAGTTTCGGGGATGCTTGAGTTCTGTTTTCGAATGCGGAAACCACCACGAGCATCTTCTTGAAAGAGAAATGGATCTATTCCTCTTGGTTTTTCATTTCGGACTGTTGCGGTCCAGAGTTCTTTTAACTCAAAGCCTCTAATTCTTAGCGTTGGGACGGGGATATTTTTTGAATCTGCAAAACGAAAAACATTACCACCATTGAAAGCATTCTCGCCGTTGTTATAATTAAAGTCATAATATCCGTTTCTTAGAAATCTCGGTGCCATTGACTTTATACTCATCCAATTTCTATTTTGAATAATACTTAGTTGAATGTCTTGAAATGGATTTTGAACGGATAAATTGGTTAAATCTGCAAGAATATCGATCTCTTGATGTGTTTCTCTTTGTTCCATTTTCATCGCTCGGTGGATAGTGCTTTGAATTTCTGCTAGTTGTTCAACTATTACCACCGGATATTGGAGAAGAAAGTCTTCGGGGTCATCTTCAAAAACAACTAGGTAGTAATTCCCTGATATGCGTGGCATACAATTAGCCTCCGGGAGATTTGATTTAATGTGACTGTAGGCTTGATAAGTATTAAAGCACAATTCAGATAATGGTAACTGACTTTCTAAAAAACCATCGAGGTATTCTGATGAGATTAAGCCAGAGGGCTTCCAATTTTTATTACAATGAACCCAGGTGTAATTTAATGCTTGAGTATTTGCACTTAGGTCATCGAATGATACATGTAGCCTTTCTTTTTCTTGAAGTGGTATAATTGCAAGTGATTGAGGATCTCCAACTGGATAGATTTCAACACTTTGAAAATCTTCAATTATTATAATTTCAGGTCCAAAAGATTGACACAATATGCTGGGTGAAATAGAAAATAAAGTAAAAAGAGAAATATACAGTTTAAACACAAAGTAAAGTTGAGAAAAACTTCTTAATTCCGAGCCTAATCGATACCTTTGCATCGAATTTTTTTTGAGGCGTTTTTAATATTGCACATGTCAAAAACACATATTATTCACAAGGGACTCAGTTTGCCCTTAGTAGGAGCACCATCTGAGAAAGTTAACCCTTCGGAGTTTTCTAACTCGTTCGCATTGCGACCATCGGAATTTATTGGATTAAATCCGAAGTTAAATGTTAGAGTTGGTGATAAGGTCAAAGCGGGGGAATGCATATTCCATGATAAATCAAATGATAAGATACTAGTTACTTCTCCAGTTAGTGGAGAGATAACGGCTATCGATAGGGGGCCGAAAAGACGACTTGATGCTATTTTGATTCGTCCAGAAGAAAAATGTGATTACATTAATTTCGGAAAAGAATTCCCAGTTGAAAAAGAAAACATCATAAGTAAACTTCTTCTCTCGGGAGCATGGACGTTACTTCAAATGCGACCATATGGATGTATTGCAAATCCAATGGACTCGCCAAAGGCAATTTTCGTCAATGGTATGGCTTCATCCCCATTTGCATCGAAACCTTCGATTTCTTTAAAAGGAAAGGAGGAATTTTTTGCTGCAGGACTAAAAGTCTTAAATGCGCTCTCAGATAGGACAATTTTATCGATCTCTTCAGATGAAGAATCAAAAACATTATTACAAGCCGAGGGTGCAGAGCTGCATAGATTTTCCGGTCCTCACCCTTCTGGAAATACTTCTGTTCATATTTCTAAGATTTCCCCAATCAATAAAGGGGATGTAGTTTGGACTATAGCAGCCATCGATGTTGCAATTATCGGACAACTTTTTATTTCTGGAGAGTACCATCTTGACCGTGTAATTGCAGCTGGTGGTTCAGGAATGAAAGAACCGAGATATTTTAATGTTCGTGGAGGCCAGTCAATGTCAGTTTTTTTTAATGAAAATGTCAAGCCTGGAAATTATAGATTTATATCAGGTTCTGTTTTAACTGGAAATAATATTGGTAAAGAGGGTTATTTAGGTTACTTAACAAAACAAATCACAATTATTCCAGAAGGTGAGAATACCGATTTTCTTGGATGGGTTCTGCCTGGTTTTAATAAATACTCATTTAGCAAGGCATATTTTTCATGGCTGTTCCCTAATCGGAAGTATGATTTGACTACGAAATTAAATGGAGAAGAGCGAGCTTTTGTAGTAACCGGACAATATGATAAAGTTTTCCCTTTTGATATATTTCCAAATCAGTTATTAAAGTCTATATGGGCTGAAGATTTAGAGAAAATGGAAGAATTAGGCATATATGAAATAGTCCCAGAAGATTTTGCTCTTTGCGAAGTTATCTGCACTTCTAAACAACCTCTGCAAGAAATGGTTAGAAAGGGACTGGATGTGCTTTATGCCGAAATGAATTAATGCGTTTAAGTAGATGAAATTTTTACAAAATATCCTTGATTCCGCACGCCCTGCTGTCACCAGTGGGAAGCTCAAACCTTTATACCCATTGTATAACGCTATTGAGACCATGTTATTTGTGCCAGATCACAATGCTAATAGCGGAGCTCATGTCCGTGATGCAATAGACTTAAAGCGCACGATGATCACTGTAATTTTTGCGTTGATCCCTGCTCTCATATTTGGAATGTTTAATGCTGGATATCAGCATTACAGGGCTATAGGTCTATTGAGTGATGCAATTGGCTGGTTGCAATTCTTCACATTGGATAATTTTCTTTTTGGTGCGATAAAAGTTATTCCAATGATAATCGTCACATACATAGCAGGGTTAGGAGTAGAAATTTATTTTGCCTACATAAATAAGCATGCTGTTAATGAGGGTTTTTTAGTTTCTGGACTTCTAATTCCAATGACTATGCCAATTGACATGCCTTTATGGATGGTTGCTATTTCCACAATTTTTGCTGTTTTAATTGGGAAAGAAGTTTTTGGTGGAACAGGAATGAATATTTTAAACCCTGCATTGACCGCGAGAGCTTTTGCTTTTTTTGCATATCCCTCTTTCATGAGTGGTGATAAAGTATGGATAAATACTACCACAGTTAATGGTGAAGCCGTTGTTGACGGGTTTTCAGGCGCAACCGCTCTTGGCCAGTATGCTACCTCAGGTGGAACAACCTATTCAGCATGGGATGCTTTTTTAGGGATCATTCCAGGGTCAATCGGTGAAACAAGTACTCTTCTAATATTATTGGGAGGCATTTATTTGATTGCCACTGGTATTGGATCATGGAAAATAATGCTTTCGTCTCTTTTTGGAGCCATTGCGATAAGTTTAATTTTCAATTTAGTAGCTCCAAATATGATATCTCCAGAGCAGCAAGGTTTTCTTAGTATCCCATTTTATTTTCATCTAGTATTCGGTAGTTGGGCATTTTCAACGGTTTTTATGGCTACAGATCCAGTTTCAGCTTCTCACACTGAAAAAGGTAAGTGGATTTATGGATTTTTAATAGGTTTTCTAGGAATAATGATTCGGGTGTTTAACCCTGCATATCCTGAAGGAATGATGCTGGCAATTTTGTTTATGAATGTAATGGCACCTTTAATTGATCATTATGTCGTTGAGGGTAATGTGAAAAAACGCTTGAAACGTTTAAAAATTTACGCTAAGTAGTTTTATTATGAATATTAATTCAAATAGTTACACATACATATTTGCAATTGCAATGGTTGTTATTGTTGCCTCATTGCTTTCTATTGCAGCTACAAGTCTAAAG
>CAJWXO010000082.1 GCA_913049755.1 uncultured Cryomorphaceae bacterium | reverse complement strand
AATCTAAGTCTCCAATGAACCAAGCTTTTTGATGAGGGTTTTCTCCATATCTAAGTTCTTTTCTTTTCCCATTTATTTCTGATAATGGTTTTTCTTTTTCTTGAAACCAATCTGAAATTAACGAGTCATAGTTTTTAGAAACTTCAAAGGCCCTTGATGCAAATTTCTTTCTCTGCTTTAAAGAAATTTGAGCTCCCTGATTATCAAGAATATTTAACAATTCCGGGTATTCTTTCATCGAAGAAACGATCCAAACATCATTAAAATTTTTTGCCCCGGCACGAATTAAAGAGATACCTCCGATATCGATTTTTTCAATAATTTCTGACTCCTCTGCACCAGAATTAACAGTTTCTTCGAAGGGGTATAAATCAACTATAACCATATCTAAGCTCGGGATTTCCATGGAACTAACTGTTTCGGCATCTGCTTGTAATGACCTTCTCCAAAGTATTCCTCCAAATACCTTAGGATGAAGGGTTTTAACACGCCCATCTAATATACTAGGAAATTTTGTGACTGATTCAATTGGAGTAGAGGGGATACCTAAATCCTCAATAAACTTTTGAGTCCCACCAGTTGAAAAAAGTTTCACTCCTTCCTTGTTTAAACTTTTTATAATGGGCTCCAAGCCTTCTTTGTTAAAAACAGAAATTAACGCAGATTTTATGGGATTTAGTTTTGAATTCATTATATATTGATGGGGTAACCAAAAGATCAAAAAACAAATGTAGGGATTCCTTGTCATGGACTTTGTAATTTCACCTTGTCATGTGGAAAATTTTTACGCTTATTTCAGAGTCTTATCGATTTGCCTGGAATGTGTTATTAAATAATCGATTGAGAACCTGCCTGAGTTTATTAGGTATTGCAATTGGAATATTCGCAATCATATCAGTTTATGCAATCGTAGATAGTCTGGAAAGGAATATTCGTGCGAGTGTTGACAGTATAGGGACAGATGTTGTATTTGTTCAAAAATGGCCATGGGCCGCCGGCGATGATAGTTACCCATGGTGGAAGTATTATCAACGACCAGAGGTTAGTTTAAAGGACTATAAAAAATTGGTTAATCGAGGAATTGTGGGATCTCAATATATGTCTTTTGGAGCTGCTGTTCGTGAAACTTTGAAATATGGCAATTCAAATATTGAAAACGCAAATATTGAGGGCGTGACATTTGAAGCAGGACTAATATTTTTCCCAAAAGGTGATGGTCAAATGAAAGCTGGTAGATATTTTTCTGAAAAAGAAAATCGACTAGGAAAATCTGTTTGTATAATTGGTTCGGATATATGTTCAGGCCTTTTTGGGAATAAAGATCCTATCGGAAGAAGTATAACGGCTTTTGGAAGACAATTTAACGTCATCGGTGTATGGCCCAAACAAGGAAATAGCCTTATCGGTCAGTCAAATGATTCTAAAATGTATATACCTGCATCGCTCTTGATATCAATGAGGGGGGATAGGTTATCTCAAACTGCAATTCACTTTAAAGCAAAAAAATATATACCTATTGAAACATTTAAAGATGAGGTAAGGGCGAATATGCGTGCGATTAGGAGGCTTAGCCCAAGGGCTGAGGATGACTTTTCCATAAACGAGTCATCAATAATCAGTGGAGGTCTTGATACAATGTTTTCAGCTATTGGTATTGCAGGAACTATTATTGGTGGGTTTTCAATTTTAGTCGGGGGCTTTGGTATTGCTAACATAATGTTTGTTAGTGTACGTGAGAGGACTGGACAAATAGGTATTCAAAAGGCTCTCGGCGCAAAAAACTCCTTTATTCTTTTACAGTTTTTAGTTGAAAGCACTATGCTAAGTGTTCTCGGAGGAATACTTGGAATACTATTCGTATCTATTTTAATTTCAATAGCTTCTTTCTATTCCGAATTCGAATTAGCAATGAGTTTAGAAAATGTATTTACCGGGATAGGTCTTTCCGCATTGATTGGACTAGTGTCTGGAGTTGCTCCTGCTTCAATGGCGGCAAAGTTAGATCCAGTGGATGCAATACGGTTTAACCAATAATTTATGGCATTATATCATCAGCCACGGATTTACATATTTCTTCTAAGAGAGCTTTGTCGTTTAAATTGAATGGGTTTTTAGAATGGCTATCAATATCTAATTGACCGATGAGTTTTTTATTTTTATATATCGGAACTACTAATTCTGAATTAGTTTCCAATGAACAAGCAATATAGTTATTTGCTTCATGGATATTCGGCACTTCAATTATCTCACCAGATACAGCTACCTGGCCGCAAATCCCTTTACCATATGGTATTCTGGTATGTTCAGTATTTGATCCAGAAAAAGCACCTAGCTCTAAATTTTGATCAAAATCATTCATCCAATAAAAACCTACCCAATCAAAATAACTTTTTTGAAATCTCAATGAATCACAAATTTCTTTATGCTTTGATTTGTTTTCTTGAATAGACCTTTTGTATTTCACATTGTAATCTGTAAAAGATAATTTTTTATATGCGGCACGAAAATAATTGCCCCGACTATAAATGCAGAGAGAGCGGCAAAAACAACTGCGCTTGCAGCTATGTCTTTAGTTTTTTTAATTCCTGGGTTTATCTCTGGATGTATTGTGTCACACAGTGTTTCAATCGATGTATTTATTAATTCACTCGCGAAAACTAGACCGATAACTATCACAATCAAATTCCATTCATTAGCGGTTATTTCAAAAAATAGCCCCATCGAAACCACCAGTGAAATAGAGAAAACATGCAATTTTAAATTTCTCTCTCTTACCAAAGCAGCTTTAAAACCCTGTAAAGCGTTTTTGAAACTTCCAAATATATTTTGTCTTTTCATATGGTTTTCAAAATTTCTGATAAATTTTATTTTGTTATCGGTGGTTTAAATATTACGCAATTTGACAAATATTTATCCAATATTTTAAATTTTTCATGATTCGAAATCTCATTCAAATATGGCGTAAATCTAATTTAGGCCACCTTACCCAAGTATTTCTATCTTTGGCATAGAACTTGAATACTATCTTTGAATCCTCAACTAACGAAAAATATTTGCATGTCACTTGTACGTTTATTCGCCATTGCATTCGGAATTTCGGTTTCGTTTATAGCTAACTCTCAATCGATCTCTTTAACGCAGGTTCAGAATTTATCAAAGTGTACAGGAGACTCCTTGAAGTTGACCTTGACCATTGGATCTCCAGGGATGAATGTAACTAATGATTTTCATATACTTCTTGCTGAGGGTCAAAAGAGTGCATTTAGTTTAGCTCAAAGTGATACTTTGCCCATAGTTAAATGGGAATCTGTCACACCTTCTCCAGTGGGAACCATAGCAGATACAATATCTGCAGGTGTTAAATATGCATGGGTTTTGGTTCCGGACTCTATTTCAACGAATAATTTTTATGGACTTTCTATTAAGTCTTCAAGTCCATCTTTATGGTCTGATACAATCCAAATGTTGGTTAATGTTGCTCCATCGGTATCAATTGATTCTATTATCGGCGGGTTCGTTAACAATCACACTCCCTCTAATGATTGGGGCATGTGCGAAGGAGATACCGTAGTCATTTATGCGAGTCAAGGCTTAGATGGATATCAATGGACTTTATCCGGTATGCCAATTGCAGGAGCAACGGCAGATTCATTAATAGTTACTGCAAGCGGTGATTATGGAGTTATAGGAAGTTCCGGTAATTGCGATCTGGGAACATTAGATACCACAATTAACACTTTTTCTCCAGTCACATCAATTTCCCATGTGGCAACGGGCATGTTCACATTGACAGTTTTAGATAAAGATTCTCAAATTGACTCATTGCAGTTTTGTGAAAATGAGACAATAATGCTAAGAGGCCCTCAAGCAGGAGTTGGGGTAACAGTTTCTTATCAGTGGTTAAAAGATACTGTTGACATGTTTGGAGTTATTCAACCCATAACTATATCGGGAGAAACGAGTTCTAATTTTGTTACTGGAACCTCGGGGAAATATTCTTTGGTTACATCCTGGAATCCAGGAGGGTGTCCAGATACGAGTTACAGTGTTGAGGTATTTGTGGATACCGTACCTGACACTTACATTGAAAACATTATGTGGGCTGGGCAATCAGTTTCCTCATTAGATATTTGTCCTGGTGATTCTACCTTATTGCGTTCTCATGATCAGTCGTTTTTGAATGATTGGACTTATCAATGGGAGGTAATGTACCCAATTTCTTCAGGGGTTTGGCAATCTTTACCAAATGATACCACTTTTGAATTAGTTGTCGATACAGCCCTAATAATGGGATCTGCTCAATATCGTTTGGTAATTAATAGTAAAGCATGTAACTGGACAACGGGCCCTCTGCAAGTAAATTTAATTCCTTTACCTATAGTTAATGTAGCTCCAAGCGATAGTCTGGGTTTATGTGCTGGTGATTCTGTTTTAATTGGTGTAACTGGCTCGGGTCTTTCATACCAATGGATATGGCCTTTGGGTTCATATACGGGTAGTTCCTTCTATGCCAAAGACTCAGGGGTATATGTGGTCCAAGCAACAGGTTTAAATAACTGTACCAGTTTCGATACTCTTCAAATTACTGAAATTATAATTACTCCAAATGCAGGTTTAGACCAAACTGTAATGCCAGGAGAAGCTGTGCAACTCGGAGCTAGTGGAGGCACCACTTATTATTGGTATGCTGATAAACCGGTATACTTCAGTGATCCAACTAATCCATCTCCTTTGACGAAACCTACGTCAGATACAACAACATACTATGTTGAGGTTCGAAGTTCATTTGGCTGTTTTGGAATAGACTCCATGATCGTTATCCAATTTGACCCATCTACACTAGATACGAACTTTGAAAATGTGATGAATATCATTACACCAAATGGTGATGGATTCAATGATGTTTTTGATCTTTCAGAAGTTGTTCAATCTGATTCATGCGACATCCTGATATTTAATCGCTGGGGGGCAAAAGTATATGAACAAAATAAATACATGTCAGGATGGGATGGGACAACTATCGGAGGTGACCCACTTCCTGACGGGACTTACTATTACATTTTATTATGCAATAATAATTATGCTCGTTTTAGAGGAGCAATAACTGTAATTCGTAATCAGCAATAACCGAAATCGCAATTAAAAGTCAAAAGCAATCATGAAAAAGGCAACTCTATCGATAACTCTATTGGTTTTTGGTTTGACATCTATTCAAGCTCAGCAATTACCACTTTACGCATCCTACTTCTTCACTCCTCAAATA
>CAJWXO010000081.1 GCA_913049755.1 uncultured Cryomorphaceae bacterium | reverse complement strand
CTGATCTCGAACCCATCCGCCAACGACAAAGCAACTGGTATTCATTTTATCAGAAATAGATCCTATGGTCTTAAAAATATTTTGATTTAGGGCGTCCATAGTGAGAAATTAAATTGCCATGCTAAAATTACGCAGTGCATCATTTAATGAGGTTTTTAAATCTGTACTTTTTTTACGTTTCCCAATTATTAAGGCACAAGGGACTTGAAACTCTCCTGCTGGGAAGTTTTTTGTTCTACTACCCGGTATTACAACACTTCTCGGAGGTATTTCACCTTTAAATTCTATTGATTTTTCTCCACTTACATCAAGAATTTTTGTACTGGAAGTTAAAACAACATTTGCACCAAGAACAGCCTCTTTCCCTATATGAACTCCTTCAACTATGATGCATCTTGAACCTATAAATGCCCCATCCTCTATTACTACAGGAGAAGCTTGCAGTGGTTCTAGAACCCCTCCAACACCTACCCCTCCGCTTATGTGGACATCACTTCCTATTTGGGCACATGACCCAATGGTTGCCCATGTGTCAATCATTGTTCTGCTTCCTACATAAGCCCCAATGTTGACATAGGATGGCATTAGAATGACATCACGATCGATAAACGAACCATACCTAGCTACAGCATGAGGAACTACTCGGATTCCTTTTTTAGCATAATCCGTTTTTAATTTCAATTTATCATGAAATTCCATTGGTCCAGCAATTAAGGTTTCTGATTCTCGTGTTGGAAAATACATAATAACGGCTTTTTTTATCCACTCGTTGAGAAACCAAGAATTTCCTCTAGGCTCAGAAACACGAAGATTTCCAGAATCAAGTTGGTCGATCACCATATTTATTGCATCTATTGTTTTTTGAGATTTGAGCAATTCTCTGTTGTTCCAAGCATTTTCAATTTGTTCTTTCAATTTCTTCATTTCAATTTGTTTTGAGTCAGGAAGCTATCTAGTATTATACATGCTGACGCTGAATCAAGCATTGATTTATTTTTTTTTACTCTAGATTTTGCGCCCGATATATTTGCAGCTTGTGCTGCTATTTTTGAGGTAAAGCGCTCATCGATCCAATGGATAATAATATCAGGCCACAACTTCTGTATTTTATTATGAATCATTTTTGCATACGCAGTTCCATGGGTCTCGCTTCCATCTAATCGTTTCGGTTCCCCGATAATTACTCCATTTAAGTTATCCCGCGAATAAGTTGATTTTAAGTGATTTAATAGCTCACTAGTTGATATTGTTTGTCCGGGAAAGGCCATCAGACTTTGTTCGTCAGATTCAGCAATTCCTGTTCGTTTTCCCCCTACATCTAATCCTAGCCAGATTCCCATTAATGCAAAGGTAGTTAAGGGCTGTATCTTTGCGGTAAATAATAACTATGGTATACCCCATTGTAGCATATGGCTCCCCCGTTTTAAAAAGGGCGGCTCAAGAAGTTGACCCCAGTTCGGCGAAAACAAAAACATTGATTGATGATATGTATGAAACAATGTATGCATCAAAAGGAGTTGGTCTTGCTGCGCCGCAAATCGGATTGTCAAGTCGTGTTTTTGTTGTTGACGCTTCTCCTTTTGCAGAAGACGTAGAAGAGGAGGAATCTATTTTTTTGAAAGAGTTTAAACGTGCCTTTATTAATCCTGTGATTATTGAAGAGATAGGAGAATTATGGTCTTATGAAGAGGGTTGCCTAAGTATTCCAGGAATCCATGAAAAAATATCTCGATTGAGAGATATTAAGATTCGTAGTCAAAATACTAATGGTGATTGGATAGAAGAGCAACTGAGTGGTTTGTCTGCAAGAATTTTTCAGCATGAATATGATCATATTGAAGGAATTCTATTTCCTGATCGAATGACGCCCTTGAAACGGCGTATGCTCCAGGGGCGTCTAAAGAATGTTTCAGCTGGAAAAGTTGATACGATTTATAAGATGAAATTTAATGTCAAATGATTAAGTATAAATTTTTTCTTTTTCTTATCGTATTGGCTTTTTCAAATTGCCAAAAATCTCATTCAAAATCGGAAAAAATAATTTCAACATCTTCGGATACCTTAAATTTTAAGGAAAATTTAATTATTCTTGAATCGGCGGCATCCTCTTCCATGAATGACTCCTTATGGGTTAGGTATATGCTTGCGTCAGGAGACTATCAGGCGCAAATTCCCGGAAGGGCTTTGTTTGCTATTCGTAATTACATGGCTATATATGATTCTCTTCCGAACCGACCTGAGGCGCCATTGTCTCTTTTTACCTCAGCAATTGTTTTTGGAGAGGAATTGGCTGATTATCCTCGAGCTATTAAAACCCTAGGTATTTTAATAGATACTTACCCTGAAACGAACTATGCTAAGAGAGGTTCTGAATATCGCGAAATGTTAATTTTCGGTGAAGATTCTTCTCTTTTAGAAAAAATCCACAAATGGCAACAAACTCCTTAAAAAACAAACAATGAAACCTTTAAAAAATATTTTAGCGATTAGCGGACGCCAAGGCCTTTTTAATTTAATTGCTCAAACTAGAACAGGCATTCTTGTAGAATCTTTGAACGACAAAAAAAGATTTACAATTTCAGCTCAGCAACAGGTTCATGCACTAGATGAAATCGCAATGTATTGTCAAGATGGAGAGAAGCCTTTAAAAGAACTCTATGAAAATATGGAGCGCTCCCTGGGTGGGGAGAAATCAGTCTCTCACAAGGCTAAAAATGATAAAATTATGCAAGCTTTTGCTCAATATGTTCCTAATTATGATGAAGACAGAGTTTATATAAGTGACATGAAGAAATTTTTCAATTGGTATAACATGCTCTGTGGATATGGATTTTTCATAATTGAGTCAAAAGATTCGGATAAATTGAATGAGAATGTTAAAGAAGATGGCAATGAGAGCTGAAGATCTTGAATCTTTCGATCGACTATTGACGATTATGGATGATTTGAGGGAGAAATGTCCGTGGGATCGAGAGCAAACTATTGACAAACTGAGAAAACTGACTATCGAAGAAACGTATGAGTTAGTAGACGCTATAGATGCTAGTGATTGGGTTCAACTTAAAGGAGAGTTAGGTGATTTATTTTTGCATTTGGTTTTCTACAGTAAAATAGCATCAGAAAATAATCATTTTACTGTCTCAGATGTTTTAAATGGAATTTGCGAGAAATTAATTCATAGGCACCCTCATGTATATGGTCATATAGAAGCAGATTCTGTAGAAAAAGTTAAAGAGAATTGGGAGGCAATCAAAATACAAGAAAAAGGTGGTAAAGGGAAATCTGTTTTAGAGGGTGTTCCAAAATCACTTCCGGCTTTGGTTAAAGCATACAGAATTCAAGAGAAAGTTCAGGGTGTTGGCTTTGATTGGCCAGATGCGGAATCTGTATGGGTAAAAGTTGAAGAAGAGTTAAAAGAGCTGCGGAATCCAAGCAGTAGAGATAATGAACTAATGGAGTTGGGTGATGTTCTATTTTCCTTGGTGAATTATGCCAAACATAAAGGATTGGATCCTGAACAAGCATTATCTCTTAGTAATGCCAAATTTTTGAAAAGATTTCAGAAAATGGAAGAAATTTTAGCTGAAAAGAAAAAGAGTCCAATCGGAGTTGAGATCGAGGAGTGGAATGACCTATGGGATAAGGCAAAGAAAATATATTCATAATTTCTTTTCTTTTTTCTACTAATGAATATGTAAATTCATCTTACTGCCATTTTAAAGTAGTCACTTTATATTTTTTATTTTGTTTATAAATAGTCTCCCAATAGTTCTTGAAATATGATGTTTAATCATGTATAATAATCGTGACTTAAGCTGGTTGCAATTTAACTCTCGTGTTCTTCAAGAAGCTCAGGATGTAAACAACCCAATAATTGAAAGAGTTAGATTTCTAGGTATTTTTTCAAAAAATTTAGATGAATTTTTTCGTGTTCGTGTCGCTAGTATCCAGAGATCATCAAAACTTTCTAATATTAAAAAAATCAAAAGACAATTGGGTGATTGGGAGCCTGAAATTCTATTAAATAGAATTCAAGAGGTAATTACTGAGCAAAACAAAGAAGTTGAGAGCACATATTCAGAACTAATGTCTTCATTAGATGAAATTGGGATAAAACTAATTACAGAAATAGAGTTAACTGACGGTCAAAAAGATTTTATACGAAAATTTTATATCGAGAAAATTTCCCCATCTGTCTTCACAATGGTTTTAGACCAAAATCTTCCTTTTCCTGAACTTAATGATGAATCTATTTATCTTTCTATTCGTCTCAAATGTAAAAAGGGGGATCAAATCCGTTCGATAATTGAGATTCCGACTGAATTACATGGTCGGTTTATTGTTTTACCTAAATATGGAAAAAGTTACATCATGTACATAGATGATGTTCTTCGCTATAATTTGAGATATGCATATTTTATTTTTCCAACTGATGATATTGAGGCTCATAGCTTTAAAATATCTAGAGATTCTGAATTAGATATTGATCAGCACGATATTTCGAAGAAAACAATTCTTGATCGTGTCAGGATGGGATTAGAAGATAGATTAGAAGGTGATCCGGTTCGTATATCATTTGATCGATCTATAAAAAGCCAAAATTTAAAGGAGTTGACAGATCAAATAGGACTGTCTGCAAATGACTCTATGTATCCTGGAGGTAGATATCACAATAAAAAAGATCTGATTAATTTTCCAAACATTGGAGGAGCTGAGCTGGAATATATCAAGCTCGAGCCTAAATCACATCCGGATCTAGATCTAGATCGTAGTATATTAAATGTTATTCGCGACAAAGATGTTCTTCTTTTCACACCGTATCATACTTTTTCTTATTTGATAAGGTTTTTGCGGGAAGTTGCAATGGACCCAAAAGTCAAAAGGATTTATATCACTCTGTATCGCCTAGCAAATCAATCAAAAGTTGTATCGGCTTTAATAAATGCTGCCAAGAATGGAAAGATCGTTAATGTTGTTATTGAATTGCAAGCTCGTTTTGATGAGAAGAAAAACATTCATTATCTCGAAAAAATGAGAAAAGAAGGTATACTGGTTCAAACTGGAGTAGAGGGATTGAAAGTTCATAGTAAACTTATTTGTATCGAGCGAGTTTTTGAAAATAAAATTGAATTATTTAGCGTTATCGGAACGGGTAATTTTAATGAAATTTCAGCAAAGACATATACGGACTATTATTTAATGACTTCGAGTAAAAAAATCACTAAGGATATAATTCGTGTATTTAATTTTTTGGCAGAGCCATATAGAGTTAAAAAATTCAA
>CAJWXO010000080.1 GCA_913049755.1 uncultured Cryomorphaceae bacterium | reverse complement strand
ATTGTTTAATGGTATGTCTGCATATAAGGTTTTGAGCAAACTAGATTTTCCAGACCCTGTGGATCCAATTAAATAGACAAAATCTCCACGATTTAATTCAATGCTTATATCTTTTAATATCAAATGATTACCTTGATATATATCTGCGTTTTTTAGACTTAAAATTGTTTGTTCCATTTATGTGGGTATGATTTCTGATACAAATTAAGTGGATTTTGTTGGTACGAACTACCTTTATGCTCTAACAATGATGCGAAGATTTTTCATTCTGAACTTCTTTTTGCTCGCTTTTACCGCGAGCGGACAGGCTCCTTTCTCGCATCATACGCCTCAATATGCCTATGCTGAGAGTCGGGCTTTATTTGATAGAGCGCTCTACGCTCCTGCGGCTGAGGGGTTTAGAAAGGTAATCAGTTTGGTCGATTCAGAAACTGATTTATCCGAACAGAGTAATTTCTTTAAGGTTTTGTGTTCGATTAAATTAATGAACCGAGATGCAGGAGATCAGGTGTTGAAATTCCTTGGAGAATATCCAACATCTGCCCGAAGGAAGGAATTGTTCATAGAAATGGCTGATTATTCATTCAATCGCCGAAGATACCGTGAGGCTAAAAATTGGTTGATGCGATTAAATGGTATGTTCTTGCCGAAGAAAGAAAAGGCGGAATTGCAATTTAAGCTTGGGTATTCTCTTTTTATGTTAAAAGAATATGAGATGTCTAGAGCTCAATTCTCGGCAGCAAAATCATCTAAATTCAAAATAGCATCATCAGCACAATATTATTATGGTCATATAGCATATCTAGATACAAATGATGTAACTGCCTTGGAAAATTTGGAACCTCTCAAAGATCATCCAGATTTCGGCTTTGTAGTTCCCTATTACCTAGCACAGATTTATTCCAGAAGGCAAATGGATGATGAATTGTTAAGACTCGGTGAGTCTCTTCTCAAAGAAGCTACGGTAAAACGGGCACCTGAAATTGCAAAACTTATAGGTCAAAGTCTCCTAAGAAAAAAGAGATTTGATGAGGCGCTTCCATATTTATTAATGCATCGAGAAAGAGAGGGTAAGATGACTCCATCCGATTATTATGAGTTAGGTGTCCTTCTTGCAAAAGCGGATCGGTTTAAGGATGCAATTCAGAGTCTAAACAAGATTTCGACAACAAGAAGTAGTGTCTCGGAGTTTGCATTATATCTTCTTGCGGATTGTTATGTAAAAGAGGGTCAAAATGAAAATGCACTATCTGCTTTTCGCGCGGTGAGCGAAATCGCTACGGATGAAGTGATTAGGGAAGAATCTGCATTTCAAACGGCAAAATTAACATATCAAGGATCTAGTCCTTTTGGTAATGCCATTTCTGCTTTTAAAAAGTTCTTATTGAACTTTCCTGAGACTGAATATAGAAGAGAAGTAAATGAGTATTTGGCTAATCTCTATATTACCTCAAAAGATTATTCGAGAGCTATGGATGCGATTCTTCAGACAGGAATGTCTTCAATGGCAATGCGAGAGGCTTATCAACGAGTAGCCTATTACCGTGCCGTGGAATTATATCATTCGAGTAATTGGTTAAAAGCAAAGGAATTTTTTAATAAGTCACTTACTTATCAGCAAAATTTAACATTTGTAGCATTAGCACATTTTTGGATGGGAGAACTCGCGTACAAAAAAGGAGATGCGCAAGAAGCTTTGGCGCAGTTTGAATCCTTTTTAAACACTCCAGGCTCTTATACTTTGACGGAGCGTCCTGTTAGCCTATACAACAAGGCATATTGTCTATATAAGCTCGATAAGTTAGAAGATGCTTCTGCTGCATTTAGAGTTTATCTTGAAGATGCTAAAGGCGATAACAGAAAAAATGCTGATGCAACTTTGCGTTTGGCTGATTTGTATTTTTTATTAGGTAAACATTCCCTTAGTCAAGAATATTACAAGAAATTCGTAGCGAGCTCTAATTCTTTTAGTAATTCATATTCAGCATATGCTGAATACCAGCAGGCTCTTTGTTTAGGTCTCTTGGGAAGAGATAACGAGAAAATAGTTTTATTGAAATCTCTTTCCGGGAAAAACTCCCGTAATGATGCCTTTGGAGGTAAGTATTCGATTGAGGCATTATATGAGATGGGTAAGACCCAGTTACAGATTGGGAATAACGAAAATGCAGAATCTTCATTTATTGAATTCGTCAGAAAGAATCCGAATTTAGAGAAAGCGCGCCGGGCATTATTAAACCAAGCAATAGCTCAAAGAAATGATGATCGGCTTGATGCTTCAATTGCAACCTTTAAAAGTGTAGTTCAATTGTATCCTGGGACTCCAGAGTCAAGAGAGGCAATCGGAACTTCAAGATCTGTTTTTGATGATGCGGATCGACTTGAGGACTATTTGGAATGGGTTAATGGAATAGATTTTGCCACAATTAGAGCCTCGGAACTGGATTCTATAGCATACATGTCTGCGGTAGATAAATACGCTCAAAATAACTATGCAGGTGCGCATGTTTCATTTAAAAATTACCTTAAACGTTTTCCGGATGGCTTTTTTGCTTTGAGTGCGATTCACTTCAGCGCAGAATCTTCGAGGCTTGAGAACGATATTGTAAATGCTCTTATTTATTACAAAAAAATCACCCAATATCCTGTCAACGAATATAGTACAAATGCATGGGCGTGGATATTACGAATAACATCTCAAAATGAAAACTTTGATATAGATTTGATGCAGGTTTCAGCTGAGAATTTATTGAGTTTGTCAAGTGACGCTGAATTATTGAGAGAAGCCAACGTTGCGTTAATGAAATCTCGTCAGTCTAAAGGCGATCTAGATGTTGCACAAGCGTATGCGAAAGTTGTAGCGTCTGATGAGCGAAACAGTCCTGAAATTAGGGTTGAAGCGCGCTTAAATATTGCTCGTAATACATTTAGCTTTTGGAGTAATGAGATTTCTAAAAGAGAAAATCCTCAAGCTGAAGATAACTCTGAAACCCAAAAAAAGGCAAAAAAATTACAGGAAAAGACCATTCAGGCTTATCAGTATCTTAAAAATGGCGGTCCCAGCGCTATCCAAGCAGAGGCCTCCTACTTTTTAGCATTTTTTCTAAATTATGATCAATCATTTTTGGCTTCGAATCAAGAAATATTTTGGTTGATTGATAATTTGCCTTCTGAAGCAGATTGGCGTTATAAAGCATTGATTACGCTCGCAAAAAATTATGCTGGCCTTGAAGATAATTTTCAAGCAATTTATACTTTGGATTTTGTTATTTCCGAGAATTACAATCCCGAACTCATTGAAGAAGCCAAGCGAATAAAAGAAATATTAGAAGCGGCTAATAAAAATGAGTTTTCTGAAATAGACTCTAACGTGACTAAAATAGAGACAACGCCATGAAGCAATTAGTAGTTCTATTTTTAATAACCTCTTCAGTCTATGCGATGTCTCAGCCTGTGCTAAGTGGTGTTGATATATCGGTAAAAGAAAAATATCGGGCTCAAGTTGCTGGAGCAATAAAAATAACAGGTCAACCGAATGTAAGAGATACCAATATTCAAAAGTTGCCGGTTGAAATAAATTTAAGGTCGCGAACTTTAATTCCTTCGCCAAAAATGGAATTGATTCCCCCTATTCGTATTGCTCGAACTAAACTTTATAGATTGCCAAGTAACACGGTTATGTTGTCTGCAGGTAATTTTTATACAACACTTTTGGGCTTTTCATTTGGAAATTCAAGAGACCCTATTCAAACATGGGGAATCCAGGGGAGGCACTTCTCTTCATTTGGAGGGTTTCAGGCATCAGATGAAACTGGAAGGCGTAAGTCTGTTTTTGAAAACTCTAGTTGGCTAGAAAATGGTCTTAGCGGTCATTATGATAGGGTTTTAAGTCGAGGAAGGCTTTTAACACGCGCCTCAGCTAATTTTGATAGGTATTCATTTTATGGGCAGCCGCAGATATTCGGAACTAATGATAGTGATACATCAGGAAACGCTCCTTTAAGATGGATTCAAGACTATCAGGCTGAAGTCAAATATGAGCATTCCGGATACAAAAGAAAGCAGGTTTTTCAAAGTGCAAATATTCGATCTCATCATTGGATTGATCAAGGTGGTCGTCAGGTAGAAACTGGTGTTAATTCCGCTGTTAATTGGAGATTGCCTGTTGAAGATATATTTTTAGAATTACCTCTTAAGGTTGCTGCTAATAGGCTTTCTGGTAAATCTCGAACAGATTCTACAGGTAGATTACTAACAAATAATTATTGGTCGGCACAATTTGCGCCTGCGATTGCAGACAGTGTTGGTGATTTAAGTTTTAAGATCGGATTAAATGTAATTTTTGATGGTGTAGTAAATGATAGTGCTGGAAAGCTTTCGCTTCCTTATTTACCTCCTGTAGTCCATGTTGAATTTCCATTGGTTAAGAATGTTCTAAATATTTATGGGGGATATGAGGGAATTATTGAAAATGGAGGTATGCGCTCTAGGGTTAATCAAACCCCTTTTTTAGGTGAAAATTCTCAATATGAAATAGTTAGATCATCATCGCTTTATGGTGGTGTTAATGGAAGATTATCTAGTGCTATTGGATACAGATTTGGAGCTCGCCAAAGAAGTTATGAGAACTATGCAATGGTAATAAGAGATTCCGATTATTCGGCTGATGGTTTAGATTCTGGAAGACTTTCGCTAGAATATGTTGAGCTTAGCTATTTTGAACCTAGTGGAGAACTGACTTTTCAGAATAGTTCAGGTTGGGAATTAAGAGGTTTCGCCCTTTTTAGGATGCGAATCAATGATCTAAATAAACCTATTTATCATTTGCCTTCTTCTCAAATTGGAGGGCAGATTCATTTTAATCTAAAAGATAAAATCCGCTTTGAGTCAACAATTATTCGTCATGGTGAGCGCAAGGCTAGTCTTGGGGAGGATTTAATTAATCTTCCGCTGTATTGGGATGGAAGATTATCAGTTGTGTATACTTACAATAATCAGCTGAATGCAACCCTTAAGATTGACAATATTTTTAATTCCCGAATAGACTGGTGGAGTGGATATTCAGTTCAAGGTTTCAGAGCCAGTCTTGGTCTTGTTTATAAATTTTAATTTCACAAAAGTCTGCTTATTTTAGTTAGTTATTTTGTTGAAAAAAATGTTCATAAAGGCCCCCGGTTTTTGATTCGGTTGGCCTCTATGAAATGCACTAGGGTTATCTTTGTAGGACACTCTATTTCATACCTTATTTATGAGCGATAAAAAGAATTACGGAGCCGATAGTATTCAAGTCCTTGAAGGGCTTGAGGCGGTTCGAAAACGACCAGCAATGTACATAGGTGATGTTAGCCAAAAAGGCTTGCATCATCTTGTCTATGAAGTTGTTGATAATTCCATTGACGAAGCCCTTGCCGGGCACTGTTCAAAAATTGATGTCACCATTAATGTCGGTGAATCAATCACTGTTGTAGATGATGGTCGAGGTATTCCGGTTGATATGCATACGAAGGAGAATCGTTCTGCACTTGAAGTTGTTATGA
>CAJWXO010000079.1 GCA_913049755.1 uncultured Cryomorphaceae bacterium | reverse complement strand
GTTAGAATTATCGATAAAGAAGAGGAAATAATTGGTTTAGGTTTGAAAGCTGAAGATGATCTTTCGGAATACACGATATTTGAGGTTAAAGGGCATTTTGAAAGTCAAATTATTCAAGAATGAAAACAAGTTTTGCGCGCAAGTCTTTAAAAACAGTTGAATGGGTTTGGCTAGTGATTGCGATACTGTCCCTTGAAACTGTATTTAGCCAGTGGAATGATGATCGTCAAAAAGCATATATGTTTATCATTTTCACTTTTTTAGGAGTCTTTATGTTCCGTTTACGAAGAGTCCAAAGAAAGAAAATGGAATCGCGCTGGGGATCGGGAAGAGATGATTCAGGCAAAGTAAAATGATGGAGGTTTTACAACTAATATTGGCATTGATTCTATCTGCTTTCTTTTCAGGAATGGAATTGGCATACCTAAGTGCAAGTAGATTACAAGTCGAGATAGAATCAAAGCGAGGAGGATTGTTTGGGTCTTGGTTAGCCTTTTTAATATCGAGGCCTTCAAATTTTATTGGCGCAATGCTTATGGGCAATACGATATCTCTTGTTTTTGTTGGATTAAATACAGCATCCTTGTTAGATCCACTTTTATTTAAATTTTTAAGCCCGGGAATAGCAGTTGTTTTAGAGACAATACTTTCGACATTAGTCGTTCTTTTCATTGCAGAGTTTTTGCCTAAAGCATTTTTTAGAAATAGGTCAAATGAATCATTGAACTGGTTCATTGCACCGCTAGTTTTCTTTTATTTTGTTTTTTTACCAGTTGTTGCGATTTTAACGAGCTTAAGTCGCTGGCTATTAAATCGCACAGGAAGAATAGTATCATCAGATTATAAGCCTATAGTTTTCGGAAGAGCAGACTTAGATCATTACATAGATGAGGGTTCAAATTCAAAGAATGTTGAGCCCGAGTTGGAGTTATTTCGCAATGCTTTAGATTTTGGAGATCCAAAAATTCGCTCTTGTATGGTGCCAAGAACTGAAATAGCAGCGGTGCCGAATACAATTAGTATGGATGACCTTCGTGAAAAGTTTATTGAGACGGGATTTAGTAAGTTAGTCGTCTACAGAGAGAAAATAGATGATGCCTACGCTTATGTTCATGCATTTGGGTTATTTCGAAGGCCAAAGCGCTTAGCTTTTATTCTAACACCGTTATCTTTTTTTCCAGAAGCAATGAGTGCTCAAGAGGTTTTTAAAATGTTAATACGGGAAAAAAGAAGTATGGCGTCGGTTGTAGATGAATTAGGTTCATTGACTGGAATACTGACATTAGAGGATGTTGTTGAAGAGCTTTTTGGAGAAATTGACGATGAGCATGATAGCGATTTTAGAATTGAAGAAAAAATAAGTGATGGTCTTTGGCGCCTGGATGCTTCTTTGGAGGTGGATTATTTAAATACAACGTATTCTTTTGATTGGCCAGAAGATGATTCATATTCAACTCTAGCTGGATTGATTGGCTCAAGAATTGGTCATCTTCCTTCTGTTGGAGAATCCGTGAATCTAAATGATTGGGAATTTACTATTGAAACCATGGATGTTCAAAGAATTGGTAGAGTCTTAGTATCCAATATAAATTTTAAGTCAAAATAAAACAGTCACTGGGTATTTAGAGGAGGCTTACAACTTTGTATATTCGCAACCTCATTTTTTATTACATATGGCTATATTCGAAAAAATTCGCCGCCGTTCAGGACTAGTTATTTTAGTCATCGGTGGAGCCCTAGCGGCTTTTATCCTTGGAGAGTTCTTTAACTCTGGTCCTAGCATGTTTGATTCTGATCAAGATGCTGTAGGTTTTATTAATGGCAATAAGATTAGTTATTTTGATTTTAATGAAGACATTGAAGAACTTAGACTTAATAATCAGCAGGTTTCTTCTTACAGTGCGATACAACTTTCTGAAGTTGTTTGGAATCAAACTTTAACAAATGAAATAATAGGTGCAATACAAGATGAGTTGGGTTTTACCATTTCAACTCAGGAATTATGGGATCAAATAATTTTAAACCCTAGTATCCAACAAATGGAGGGCTTTAGAGATCCTAATACTGGATTATTTGATCCTGAATTATTAAAATCCACATTGGCCAATTTGCGCGATAACCGAGAGACTAATCCTGAGGCAATTGAACAATGGTTGAATTGGGTAAATTTTGAAACTAATGTTCGCAATGAGGCCCTTACTACTAAGTTTTATACTGCTGTTAAAAATGGGCTGAATATTCCTGTGAATATGTATAACAAAGAAATTTCTAGAATGACTGCTGAATCAGAGATCGAATGGGTAGCTTCTCTCTCTTCTGAAGTTGACGATTCTCTAGTTCAGGTCACTAGTTCTGATTATGAAGTTGTCTATTTAAACAATAAAGCAGATTTCAAAGTGAACTCAGAATTGAGAGATATGGTATTTGCAGATTTTGCAATTGAGCCTTCTGACCTTGATCGTTCGGTTGCAAATAACGAGCTCCTAGAGTTGAAAAAGGAATTTATCGAATCAGAGGACGATAGCTCCTTTGTTTTGGCAAATAGTGATTTGCCCTTTCAAGATGTTTATTTCGATATCAACCTTCTTGATCAAAATTTAGGTTCTGCAGTTGATGGCAAGGATGTAGGTTATGTAAGTGATCCTCTGGAGACAGGCTCGGGTTTCCAAATGTTAAAAATAATGGATCGTCGAGATTTACCGGATTCCGTGCAAGCTCGCCACATTTTAATATCTTTTGCAGGTGCAGAGAGGTCTCAGGTATCTAGAAGTTTTGAAGAGGCCAAGCAGATAGCAGATTCTGTATTAGACTTAATAGAGTCCGGTAAATCTTCTTTTGAGTCAGTCAACAACTCGTTAAATGATGACACATTTTCTGGAGCTCAGGGAGGAGACTTGGGATGGTTTCAAACAAATCAAATGGCAAAGGAATTCGAGAATTTCTGTTTTAGAAAACCTAAAGGTGATTTGGGTTTAGTCTTTACCAATTTCGGTTTTCATATTATCAATATAATTGATCAGAACGGTAAAGTTCCTTCAATAAAAATTGCTCAGGTTTTTAGGAGAGTGATTGTTAGTAAAGAGACGGAACAGGGTATTTACAAGCGAGCTGCTGAATTTGCAAAAGCTTTGCAAACTGGAGAAAGTGCAGAAGAAGTTGCGCAGCGTTATGAAGTTATGCTCTTGCCTAACCGGAATACTAATTCAACGGATCAGTCAATTGCTGGACTTGGAGATTCTAGAGAAGTTATTCGTTGGTTATTTAATGATGAACGAACAATAGGTGAGGTTGGTATTGTCAATAACGGATATAAGAATTATGTAGTTACAGAATTGACTGCCATTTATAAACCTGGATATAAGTCTGTAGAGGATGTAAAAGATGAATTGAGGTCATTGGCAATAAATAATTCGAAGGTTAAATATCTCCGTAAATCGTTTGATGACATTCCAAATTTGAAATGGGAAAAAGCCACGGTTTCCATGGCTAATAGTTTTTTGTCTGGTGCTGGTCGAGAGAGTGGAATCATTGGAAGGGCCATTGGTTCACCAGTAGGTTATGAGTCTGAATTACTCGATGGTGAAAATGGCATATTTAAGTTCAAAGTCTTGAATAGTTCACGAAATCAAAATGTGAATTTATCAGCTGCAGATGTTGCTGCCCAAGTTAATCAGTTACGATCAAGAGTCCAGACACAGCTATTCGATGCTTTAGTCGATGTTGCGCAAATAGAAGACAACAGAGGTAAATTTTATTAAATCCACCTCTAAGAAGAGACTTTTCATAAAGTCACCCATCTATTCGCATCCATTCTTAAAAAAATAAATAGCATTAGCGTAAAGGCTAATAGTGATGACCCTCCATAGCTAAAAAATGGAAGAGGGATTCCTATAACTGGCACAAGTCCTAGTGTCATTCCAATATTTATAGTAAAATGAGCAAATAATATTGATGCTATACCGTATCCAAAAATTCGTCCGAATGAATATTTTTGCCTCTCAGACAATATGATTATTCGTCCAATGAGCAGGGCAAAACTGGATAAGACAATTACGGAGCCGAAAAACCCCCACTCTTCTCCAACTGTACAAAAAATATAGTCAGTGGTCTGTTCAGGTACAAAATTTAATTTGGTTTGGGTTCCTTTCATATAGCCTTTACCCAATAAGCCTCCGGAGCCAATAGCAATTAAGGATTGAGCAGTTTGATATCCTACGGCTGATTTGTTTTCTAATTGACCAAATAAAAGTTTTATTCGAACTTGATGGTGGGGTGCAAGAAGCGGAAGTACAATAATTACCAATTGAGCATAAGCGATCGCAATGCTAGAAAATAATATTATTGGATGTTTTATGAAATCGTAAAATTTTATTCGTTTTCTACTCCTATCAATAATAAAGGCAACTAAAGAAAAGAAAAGAATTATTACAATTACTGTTTTCATTTCTAGAGCTAAAGCAAGTATAGATACTATCACAATTCCAATTCCCGTGTAAATAAAATACCCAGGAAGGCCTTCCCGATATAAAACGAATATAAAAGCAATAAAGACCAAAGCAGAGCCAGTATCTGGTTGTAAAAGAATTAAAAACATCGGCAGAGTAATGGATAAAAAAGGAAGCAATCTATGCCTCCATTCTTTTAGAGCAACATCTTTTTTAGATAGAATCTTTGCAATAATCATTATGGTTCCCAATTTGACAAATTCTGATGGTTGGATTCTTATGCTTCCTATTGCAAGCCAATTCTTTTGTCCTCCAACCTCTACACCAAATAGAATTACACATATTAACAAGACAATGGTAGCGCCATAAATAGGGATTGCAATAACTTCATATATCCTTACATCACTTAACAGTAACAAAAAGATCAGAAGACTTCCTAGACCAATGAAAATTAGCTGCCTGCCTGCTTGATTAGTCCAATCCCATGAAAAACCTTCTATATCTGCATTGACGGTGGCATATATATTTATCCATCCAAAAATTAATAAGAATAGATATAGGGAAAGTGTTAACCCATCAATTTTTCCAAATAAATCTGATCTATTTCTCATCAATATTTTGGTAGTACTGTCTCTACGCTACGTACATTATATTCTTTTGCTAAACTTCCTGAAATCATTGTATTTTCTAAATCTTTGCGACTACATTCTTTTGAAATATATTTTTCTATCATTAGACTAGCTATTGGTGCAGCCCAGCGAGAACCCCAGTATCCATTTTCAATTATTACTGCAATAGCTATTTGTGGATCCTCAATTGGTGCAAATGCAATAAAAATAGAATGATCTTGCCCACTTGGATTCTCAGCCGTACCTGTTTTTCCCGCAATGTCAATTTCTGTTATTTTTGAATTTTTAGCAGTGCCAATTTCAAATACATCCCGCATTCCTTTGATTACAATTTCAAAATTATCTGATGAAATAGTGGTATGATTTGGAGTTTCAAATTTGATACTATCAATTTTTTTATCACCTATGTACTTAACGATATGTGGAATGTACCAATAGCCTCTATTAGCTATTGCTGCAGTCATATTTGCCAACTGTATCGGCGTTACGCCCAGCTCA
>CAJWXO010000078.1 GCA_913049755.1 uncultured Cryomorphaceae bacterium | reverse complement strand
ACGCATCATAAAAAACCAAAAGAAAGCAATTAAGGCAAATGGAACTATCCATGAAAGTATTTCTGTCCAATAGTTTGTTACTGATCTATGCTGAATGTTTAATTCCCCAAAGCGATTCTTTACTTCCGGATTTTCATCATAATAACGCCATATTTTTTCTTCAAAATTATCCCCTGCAGTAAATTTATAATGTGGTCCTGGATTGGGTGAATCACCAAATGCAGTTTTCGCTAAGTCTTTGTATTGGTCATTGTTTGCAAGGATGTCGTTATCGATGTAAACATAGACTTGGTCTTTGTTAATTACTTCCACTTTCGAAACATGCCCTTCACTTAGTTTTTCAGTCAATTCATTAAAGTCAGACTCAATAGTTTGGCCGGAATAATTGCTAGAAAAAAACTGTAAAGCAAGAAGCGCGACAAATATCGATAGGTAGATCCAACTAAGGCCAAATTTTGGCAATCCTCCTTTTTTCTTTATTTCCTTTTTACTCATAATTTTTTAAATAACCTCAGTCTTCAATTTTGCTAGTATCAGCACCTTCCCATAGTCCTTCGATATCATAAAATTTTCTGGATTCGGATTGGAAAACATGAACAACAATATTGATATAATCCATTAAAATCCATTCGCTTTGCTCGGTTCCTTCTATGTGCCATGGCCGTTCATCGCATTGCTTTCTTATTCGTTTTTCAATGCTCCCACTAATGGCTGAAACTTGGGTTGTGGATTGAGCTTCGGTAATTATAAAGTAATCACAAACTGCATTCTCAAGTTTACGCAGATCCATTACTATGGTTTTCTCACCTTTTACTTCTGAAATCCCTTCTAGAGCTTCAAGAACGATTGCTGGAAATGTATTTTTCATGTAGAAATTTAAAATACGTACTTTAATACGCGTCAAAATAACGCAACAAAGATGCCATCTTTATGTCAGGAACACTTGAATGATAAAATAGTTGTTAAATAATTTTAAATTTAGACGAAAGTGGAGATTAAATACCACCATTTCAGTAATATAGACTCCACGAACTCATTTGCTAAGAGGGAAATCAACAGTTTTTCAAAGGATTGTTGGACTGCCATTTCGGCAGACACACAAACCAAAGGGCGTGGTCAGAATGACTCGGATTGGATAGATTCCCCAAATGATGCATTGCTTATGACAATTATTAGCCCAAACATTAAATGGGATAATTCTAAAATAATGAATGTTCATATGTCGGCATCATTGGGCATCATGAATTTTTTAGTTGATCATGGATTTGATGCTGAATTAAAATGGCCCAATGATATTTATATCGGGTCAAGAAAAATTGCAGGAATATTATCAGAGGCAAGTTGGCAAGGAAACTTTTGTAATCGTTTTTTTTTCGGTCTGGGAATGAACATAAGAAATGCACCAAATGGTTATTCATTTTTAGGTTCTCAGTATCAACCACAAGAATACAGAATACCCTTAGCAGAGCTTATAGTGAATCAAATAATTACAGAAACTAAAGATATACGGGCTATTTACGAAAAAAGTTTATTTCATTGGAATATCATTTGCGACTGGAAAGATTTGTCTACTGGTGAGTTATTTCAGGCAAGGACTACTAGAGTTAGTCAAGATGGTCGTTTGGAACTTACACTTCTCTCGGGAGAAGTCCGAATCTTTGGAAATAAAGAAGTGAAGTTTTTAAGTTCAAAGAAAAAACTTTAGAGCTTGATTAAGGTTTTTACATTAACCCTTTCCATGTTTTGGGATTTTCTCTCCAGCTTTCGAGAGTAGAAATTTCATTGGAGTCAAAATATTTGCTGTCTTTGAGACTTGAAATTAAATTACTGTAGTCACCTAGAGTGATTAGATCACATTCTTTTTTCATAAAAGCATCTTTGGCGATCTCGAAACCATAAGTGAATATTGCAGACATTCCTAAAACTTCTCCTTCTGATTCTATAATTGCTTGAACAGCTTTTAATGAGCTCATTCCGGTGGAAATTAGATCCTCAACTATGACAACTTTTTGGCCTTTCTTCAATATCCCCTCGATAAGGTTCTGTCTTCCATGTCCTTTAGCTGATGATCTCACATAAATCATAGGTAATTCCAATTGATGAGCTACAAGTGCGGCAATTCCAATTGCACCTGTTGCAACCCCAGCTATAACCTGAACATCGGGAAACCGGTCTTTGATTTGAAGAGATAAATTCTCTTGGACAAAACTGCGCACTTTTGGATTTGAAAGTATTACTCTGTTATCACAATAAATCGGAGATTTTATACCAGATGCCCATATGAATGGATTTTTGGGACGTAATTCTATCGCTTTAATTTGCAGTAAGGAATTGGCGAGCTTTTTTGCTATTACAGAATTTATTACCATGGTACAAAAATACAAAATACAAGAGCTTACTGCCGCAGGTGGATGGGTTGAAAATGAATTTAGAGAAGTTCTATGGATATTTCGACTAGGAATGTGGGATTTACCTAAAGGTAAATTAGAGAGTGATGAGGAACTCCATGAATGTGCTATTCGTGAAGTTCAGGAGGAATGTGGACTAAAGGAAATCACTCTAGGTCATAAGTTAATAGAAACTGTTCATGAGTATGATATTAAGGAAATGAGCTTTAAAAAAACTACTCACTGGTATCACATGATTGTCAAGGGAAGGCCAGAATTGAATCCTCAATTTGAGGAAGATATAGAATTGGCTCTTTGGCTAACCAAAAAGGACTGGTTATCAAAGCTTGATTCCACTTACCAGACAGTCTGTCAAGTTTCAGAAGCTGCCATGAAATAAATCATTTCATTTTATTCTTACTCCGTCTGGAACAAATTTATGGTATTCTCCATTATTTTTAATGACATCACGAACCATACTTGAGGAAATAAAGGATAATCTCGCGCTTGTTAAAAAGAATACTGTATCTAGTTCGGGTTCAAGTTCTCTGTTTGCTTGAGCTATTGCCTTTTCAAATTCAAAATCTGCAGGATTTCTCAGTCCACGAAGTAGGAAGTGTGCGCCACATTCTTTGGCAAATTCTATCGTGAGTCCATTGTATTTCAGAACTTCTATTTTTGGATACTTAACAAAAGTATTTTCCAGCCATTGAACCCTTTTCAAAAGTGGAAATAAATACTTCTTTTCAGCATTTGAGCCAACAGCT
This sequence comes from uncultured Cryomorphaceae bacterium, assembly GCA_913049755.1. The sequence goes on along the minus strand of CAJWXO010000078.1, from coordinate 2,440 downwards.
AAAATGATCTTGTCAAAAAGAGGTAATGCACGTTCAACAATATTTACATGACCTAAGGTTACTGGATCAAAAGATCCCGGGAAAATTGCGGTTTTTTCCATTTTCTAATACTTCTTCAGCGAGCAAGTTAGTAAATTCTTTGAGCGATAAGTTGATGTTTTTTAGTTGTTTTGGAATAATGCTTTCAAGAGTCATGCCCGGAACGGTATTAATTTCAATTAATACGGCAGGACTATTTTTAGGAAGTATGAAGTCAAATCGGCAAAAACCCTTTAAATTAAGTTGGCGATAAAGGCTTTTAGAAATATTTTCTATTTCAAAAGAATTATCTGCAGAAATATTTGCAGGAGTTATCTCCTCAGTCAAGCCACTGTATTTTGCCTCATAATCGAAGAACTCATTTTTTGAAATGATTTCAGTTATTCCAAGAACCTTGATCTTATTTTTTATTTTTAGGAGACCACATGCCAATTCAATTCCCGCTATCGCTTCTTCGATTATGATAGAATTATCTTCTTTTGAGGCAATTTTTATGGACTCGTTCAGGTCGTTAATAGAGTGAATTTTGGTTATTCCAAAGCTTGAGCCTGCTCTACTCGGTTTAACAAAAAAGGGTAGATCAAAATCACTTAGTTTTAATTTTAAACTTTTAATATCGGCATGAGCATCTATTAAAATTGCCTTAGGAACTGTGGCTCCCATTCTTGAAACTACTCCATTAGACCATGCTTTGTGAAATGTTAATGCAGAGGGACCCGGAGCTGAACTACTATATGGGATTCCAGCAATTTCCCATTTAAGAGCCAATGTGCCATCTTCGCCTGGATGACCATGAACAAGATTAAATAATAGATCCAGTTTAAGATTATGGCCGTTTCTATTCAAAGTCATATTAGTCTCATTGAATTCAATTTTATTTTTGTGTTCATCCCATGCTTTGTTGCCATTTGGATTAATTTCTAAACCAAATACTTCGTATTTATTACGATCTACGGCATTAAACATGTTGTTGCCACTATTAATAGAAACCTCATATTCACTAGAATAACCACCCATTATAATCCCTAAATGTTTACGCATGCATCAAATATAGCCGAAGGCGGGAACCCTATTGTTATTTTTGTCATAATTATGAAGATGATTTTATTTTTTAAAAGTCGAACATTTTGGTTCAATCTAATTTTGGCCTTTGTTTTTTTGATCTCATTGATGCTGCCTCTGAATTGGGTATTGAAGCTAATAACCGGCCATGGTGAAATTCAATATGTTCCAGATGTAAGAAATATTTCTTTGAAAGAAGCTCAGCAGACTCTTGAGGACATGAAATTATTAGGGGAGGTTTTAGATTCCAGCGCATTTTTCGAAAATTTTAAACCAGGAGCTGTTGTTCAACAATACCCAGAGCCAGGCGCTGGAGCAAAAGTTGGTCGAAAAATAAAATTAACAATTAATCGACATCGAGCAGAAAGTGTTTACTTGCCTATTTTGACTGAAAGAACTTTTGAAAGGGCAACATTAGATCTAAGATCTCGAGGTCTAATTCTTGGTAAAGTATCTTACAAACCGGATTTAGCGGAGGGGATTGTTCTTGGCGCAAAAGCAAATGGAAAATTTATAAAAGGCGGAGATTTAATAAGAAAAGGGACTGTTGTAGATCTTTTAGTAGGTCAAATATCTGGCCCTGCAACTCATGCAGTTCCAAATGTTATTTCTTTTAGTTTAAAACATGCGGCTTTTGCAATTCAAAAAGCAGATTTGCAGATCCAAGTTATGAATGGAAATCAAAATAATTTAGATGCTTTAATTATTAAACAAACCCCAATTGGGTCAGGTGATATATTAGTTGTACATACCGGTGGCGTTGTTCAAGTCTGGCTTTCTGATCTTAAAGAATTGAAAAATAAATAATACATGAAACAAATTTTATTTTTTCTTTTATTTAGTTCTTTTTATTGGACGAAAGCTCAATTTCCAGTTGAGGAAATTAGGATGTCTATTTCAACATATAGTCAATCGATCCCTTACAAATCTTTAAAATCATCAGATACATTAATTCTTCCATTTATTGATGGGTTTAATAATGGATTACGACCGGAATGGTCATCATATGGAGTTATACAAGCGAATAATTGGTCTAAGGACCCATTGTCCTCTGGTGCGGCTGTCTTTGATGGAGTTTCCTCCAGTGGTGACGCATATCGACCTGGAGTTATTAATAATGATTCAATTACTGATGTCTTAATTTCTCCTTATTTTAATTTCCAAGGTGCCGCAGATATCGTATTGTCTTTCTTTATTCAAAATGGTGGTTGGGGAGATCCAACAGAGGCTCAAGATTCATTGATCATTCACTTTTGGAATCCCTCAGATTCATTATGGATTCATGGTGGTTCAATACAAGGAGGGGGAGATCAAGAAAAATGGCATGCTGAATCATTCA
>CAJWXO010000077.1 GCA_913049755.1 uncultured Cryomorphaceae bacterium | reverse complement strand
TTCACCTGTAGCAACCTTAGATACCGTTTTGTTCACAGAGAGACCAAATGATATAGGAAGGCCAGACTCTCTCATAATTCTTTGACGCAAGCTTGAAGCGACTTTTAGCGACCCGAAAAATCGATCCATTCCACTTAAGTCTGCATAGAATTCATCTATAGATGTTTTTTCTACAACCGGAAGACACTCTTCAGCAATTGCTGTAACTACTTTAGACTGCTTAGAGTAAGCTGCAGAATTACCCCTAATAATAACTGCTTCAGGACACAGCTGTTTTGCCATTTTCATTGACATAGCTGAACCAACCCCATATGCTCTAGCCTCATAGCTACACGCCGCAACAACACCCCTGCCCGATGTTCCTCCAATAATAACAGGTATCCCATTAAGTCTGCTATCGTGAAGTCTCTCCACTGAAACAAAAAAACTATCTAAATCCATGTGCAGAATAGACCTACTCACAACCTACCAAAATTCATATTAAGCTACATTTTTCTCTAGCGCTGAACGAAGAGCTCTAACTTCCTGTTTTAGAGTATCTAGCTTATTTGCAACATTATCATTGGCGTACCTATTAGAAAGGTCAAATTGAATATTTCCTTCAACTTTCCAAACTTCAAGGAGATCTTCTACATGAACTCTGTAAGGCTCATAGATTGTATTATCCGAAATAAGCTCTATCTCTCCTGTTTCTATTATACAGTTTTTAGCTCTCTTAAAAACAACTCCATGATCTTGAGTTAAAAAAACATACAACTCTCCGGTTTTAACAGAACTCCAATCTTGCATATAGCTAGATATTAAATAGGACCCTGGCAAAAAAGGGAGCATACTATCTCCTTGTATCTGAAAAACACGCCTAGTTTCTTCTGATGATATTTCAGGCATGGGTAGCGAAAACTGAGGTAGGGCTTCAATAAAGTCCATATCTCCATAACCGCCTAAATAACCCGCTGCCGCTTTTACCGGAACAAGAGAAACCCTTTCCTTATTTGTTTTTGGATCAATAGGCACGGCAAGTATTCTAAGTTTTTTCCCCGCCAGGCGCTCAGTATTGACACTAGAAGGTTGAAACCCCTTTATCTGACCCGATAATAAATCATCAATACTCATATTAAATAGTCTAGAAAAAGCCAATAGAGATTCGATTTTAGGTTCAGCTCTTCCCTCTTCATACGCTCCAATAACTGATCTTTTTAGCCCGACACGGTCAGCTAGCTGTTGCTGAGTCCAGTTATTTAGCTTTCGCATTGACTTAAGTGTTTTATCTAATTTCATAATATTACTATTTATATTAGAATGCTAAAATAATTAGTAATATTGAAATAGGCAAGAAAATAAATAAATAAATTATATATTATTCAAGAGCCATCTAATGAGTCATTAACTATAGAATGCCCAGCTAACCATGCACTAGTCCATGCTGCTTGAAAATTAAACCCACCCGTTAATGCGTCCACATCAAGAACTTCTCCGGCAAAATATAAACCGGGAATTACGCGACTTTCAAAAGTTTTAAAGTCAACCTCCTCCAAAAGAACACCTCCAGCAGTAACAAACTCCTCCTTAAAAGTACTTTTATCAACAACATGAAAAGTGGATTCGGAAAGGGTGTCAGAAAAACGTCGGACAACTGGTTTACTTAAGTCAGACCAATTTGCAGAATCTGGTATTTTTGCAAAAGAACAAAGGGTTTTCCAAAGCCGCATAGGAATCCCAAACATTGAATTAGAGACCACTCGCTTACGTTGAAAATTAAAATCTTTTCTAAACCCGTTAAGAGTTTCAAATAAGTCGTTACGACCTTCACTAGGTACCCAATCAATAAAAATTGTAAAACAGTGATCAACCCCATTCATCCAGCGAGCACCAAAAGAAGATAGTTTCAGAATCCCCGGACCACTTAATCCCCAATGAGTAATTAGTAATGGACCTTCAGTCTCAAAACCACCTATTGGAACAGTAGCTCTCACTTGAGGCATAGAAATACCAGCCATGTCTTTTAATCTAGGGTCCCTGATATTAAATGTAAATAACGATGGAACTGGAGAAACTATTTGATGACCTAATTTTTTAAGTTCACTCCATAACCTTTTAGAACTACCACTCGCTATAAGAACTCGATCAAATGAAGTAATATCTCCAGATTCAAAATGAAGAGAGAAAGAATTATTTTCTTTTATAATTGATTTTAATCCGTGCCTTAAATGGAATTGAACCCCAGCTCTCTTGGCAAAATCAAGTAGACAGTTAACTATTGTTGAGGATTCATTTGAAACAGGGAAGACTCGATTGTCATTTTCAATTTTCAACTCTACACCCCTATCGGTAAACCATTCCATTGTGTCCCCACAACCGAACTTGTTAAAGGGACCAAGAAATTCACGAAAACCTCTTGGGTAATTCTCAATCAATTCATTAGGGTCAAAGCATGCATGAGTAACATTACACCTACCCCCTCCCGATATCAAAACCTTACCCAACAACTTTGCTGATTTTTCAAAAACATGAATACTAGCATCTGGAGAAGCCTCTGCTGCTGCAATAGCAGAAAAAACGCCAGCAGCCCCGCCTCCTATAATCGCTATGTTTTTAGGTTTTGCCACTATACTAATTTACATCTTTAAAATTTCAATCAGAAAAATTAAAGACATCCAAATCATTAATGCAATTCCCTCCTAAAGACCTAACAAGATCATTATCTAAAATTTGTCCAGGCATTAGCTTTACGGAATCTGAAACAGACTCACTAAAAAACCAATGCTTTCTAACTAATTCACCAGGCCCGATAACTTTCCAAGTAAGAGAATATTTTTGATCTTCAACCGACTCTATGATTTTAATTTCATAAGGGCCAGAACTCGTGATACAAATCCAATCTTGTGCATTATTAACATTTTCAGGAAGCTTGTTATATAATTTTAATTTGCATGATAATGCAGATTGGAAATTTTTATCCAGAGAGAAAAGCAATTCTCCTAGTGAATTAGAAACCCCTACCCTTGCCCAGTCATTTAATGCAATTCCTGTTTCAAGGGTTATTGTTGGAATATTCTTTTCTTGAAAATATTCACCAAAAGCAGATGGGTAAAAACTATCATCGAATTTACCTACTCCCTCTGGAAAATCCCTTTTTAACACATTTGTCATCCATGAACAACAATTCATTGCTATTGACTGTGACATGGTCTCGTAATCTTTATTCCCTTTGGGTGCCAAAAGAGAAAATGAAGCCGGAACCTCTTTTCCTTTTGGATAAAAGCAGGTTCTTTGATCATGAAGATTAAGTGCTAGAGAAGGCTTTTCCCCAAGAACCCATTTTGACAATGCTGACCCTTCAAAAGAATTGAGATTCCTGGCATCCCTATTTATATCTACGGCCTCTGCATTTAACCGTTCAAACAAATCAGCTCCATTTGGATTTACAATTGGGAAAATAGACCATGAAATTAATGAGCCAGGCCTGCGCATAAAAGAAAGTAGAGCATTAAATCCTGTAGGCTCATTACCGTGCATTAAAGACCACGCGCATATATCAACACGATCATCTGGCTTATTTCTAAATACAAAAAGATCTAAGCCATTCTTGGTCTGCCCGATAACATCAATTGACCAACCATTTTCATTAGCTGCATCTTTAAGCAAATCTATACGCTTAGATGTTTTTATATATCTCATATTATACATGTAAATGTACTATTTAGACAACTTAAATCAGTTTCATATCAGTTTTGTACTTCATTACAAACCTTAATTGGTGAAATCAATAAATAACCGAATGATATTTTTAATTCAAATTAGTCGATGTTTGTTAGATGAAAATTTTACTACTCCTAATTGTCTTTGCACCCATTGTTCTACTCTCTCAGAATGTTAATTTTTGCATTGGCAGCTGTGCCGATTATACAGGTGATAAAAACGAGGAGATATTTTCAGCCATTGCTGATCAAGAGCCTGATTTTTTTCTTTGGTTAGGTGATAATATTTATTCTACAGAACCAAATTGGGGAAATAAAGAATCAATGGCTAAAGCTTACATTAAACGTCACTCGACCAAGCCAGTTGCCTCAATGTTTGATGTTGTAAGAAAGCAATATGCGATATGGGATGATCATGATTTTGGTCCCAACGATGCGGATTCTTCTTTTTCTGGTAAAAATATTAGCGCAGAAATATTTGAATCTGTCTGGAGTCAAACACCTATTAATATTTCAGAAAATGGTGATATTAGATGGCGAGTGCATAATAATGAAATTGCTCTTATAGGATTGGATAATAGAAGTCATCGTGGTCCAATCGGAACTCAAATTTTGGGTAATGATCAATTAAATTGGCTAAGGGAATCCCTAATTATGTATCAGGATGCGAGAGTTATTTTCATTGCCATAGGTTCACAGGTTCTCAATGACGCCAAAGTTTATGAAAACTATTCGCGATTTCCTGAAGAGCGAGTTGAGCTTCTTAATATATGTTCTCGATCAAATTCACAAATTGTCTTTTTAACTGGAGACAGACATCACGGCGAATTAAATATTAAATATGTTAATGATAAGCGATTAATAGACATTACGAGCTCACCGCTAACATCGTCAACACACAACCCAAGTAAAAAAGAGATAAGGAAAAACACCAGCCTCGTCAAAGAGTCAATTGTAAATGTGAATCACTTTAATCGTGTTATTTGGGATGGAGAATCCCAGCTCTCAACAGAATTTATAGATATTAATGGAAGTGTAATCTATAAAAAGACTTGGTCCTTAGAAAATTAATTTTTTTGAGTAAACTACTTTAAAGATTTGTTGTTTAAACTTTATGTATTCAATTTACCGCGAACAAACACTACCCATAAGCCTGAAAGAAGCCTGGGATTTTTTTTCGTCTCCTTCCAACTTATCGAAAATAACACCCAATAGTTTAGGTTTTCAGATTTTAGGAAACGCTCCAGAGAAAATGTACCCGGGTCTATTTATACATTATCGAGTCTCACCTCTTTTGGGAATTCCCATGAAATGGACTACAGAAATAACCCAAGTTGTCGACCAAAAGTATTTTGTTGATGAACAAAGAGTTGGCCCATACGCCATTTGGCACCATGAACATTTTTTTGAAGAGACAAAAGATGGGGTTCTTATGAAAGATCACATTCATTACAAACTTCCCTTAGGGTTTTTGGGTCGGTTGGTTCATCCACTAATAGTAAAACCGAAGTTAAATGAAATATTTAATTTTAGATTTGAGGTAGCTGAAAAATTATTTTCAATGAATAAAAAGTGAAAAAAAATAAACCTGTTGTCCAGAATCCTATAGATATAGATAAAGTGTCTAGGAATCCCAGCTCTTTGCAATACCCCCACCACGTTGGCGGTGTGCCGATAAAAGTTACTGATGATATTGCTCAACGAAGTGCGGCTTTAGACACTATGGATTTTCAAACAGATCAACAATTACTTCAAATTAAATCCCAAATGGAGCTTCTAGCTTCTCAAGTAAAAGATATTCAAGATAGAAAACAAATATCGCAGTGGATTTATAACGCCAAAATAAAATTCAAGCCCGAGGTTAATCATGTTTATCATCTTTACGTTAACTCTGAAAATGA
>CAJWXO010000076.1 GCA_913049755.1 uncultured Cryomorphaceae bacterium | reverse complement strand
ATATGCAATAGGCATAGATGTTTTTAATTTCCTCAAGTCTTCAAAAAAAACGAGCTTCTCATTTTCAGTCATGCTTTTGTCAAAACGAAGTTCCCAAGAAATTCTCCCACCATGCCTTGAGCGCAACCACTCAGACCATATAGCTCTTGACTCTGATCGGCTTTGATAAACTTGAAACATTGATTCAAGAAAAGTAGCTTGAGCTGCAGCACATTTCATGACATAAAGGTAGTATGTACATTTGTCCAATGAATGACAATATTGCGATGAGTCGATGTATTTCAATAGCAGAAAATTCTGGAGGGTGGAATCATCCAAACCCAAAAGTAGGATCAATAATTGTCTACAATAACAGAATCATTGGAGAAGGATTTCATCATAACTATGGCTCAGATCATGCCGAAGTCATGGCTTTCAAATCTATAAGAAAAGAGGACGAAGATTTCATTAAAGACTCAATATTATACGTTAACCTTGAACCCTGTAGTCATTTTGGGAAAACACCACCATGTGCGGATCTAATTATAAAAAAAGGAATTAAGAAAGTATTTATAGGATCAAGCGATCCAAACCCAAAAGTTTCGGGAACTGGAATTAAAAAACTTGAATTAGCCGGAATTAAAGTCACTGTTGGAATAAATGAAATTGAATGTCAAGAATTAAACAAGCGATTTTTTAAATCTATCATCCATGGTCTTCCATACATTATCTTAAAATGGGCAGAGTCCTCAGATCAATTCATAGACGGTGTAAGGAACTCAAAAAATGTCAAACCATATAAAATTAGTTCCTCCTCAACTCAACCCGTAGTTCATTCCTGGAGAAGTCAAGAAGAAGCTATTCTCGTTGGAATAAAAACATTCATAAAAGATGAGCCCCTATTGAATGTTCGATATTCATCAGGGCCAAATCCCAAAAAAATTCTTTGGATACCTCATAAGAGAAAAACAGATGAAAAAATTACAGAAAAGGCGAGCCGAGATAACTGGATAATATGGAGGACTAATTCTGGAGAATCAGCAGAGGAGAGCTTGATGCAACATCTTAAAAATTGTCCATTTAGAAGTATTTTAGTTGAAGGTGGAGCCAATACAATTAACAATTTTTTTAAATTCTCCATCTGGGATGAGTGCAGAATAATTAGAAATAAAATAAGCCTAAACAATGGAGTTAAAGCTCCTTTTTTACCTAAAAATACTATATTGAAAAAGTCATATTGGATTGACAATGATGAAGTGTTCAAATATCTAAGGAAATGATGCGATTATTAAATACTAAACTTTTCTTTGCTTTTTTCATATTAGCATTTTTTATTTCATCCTATGATGGAAAAAGCCAGAGTCTCCCTGTTACTTTTTCTTGGATTCAAGGCCCTTTGAAGAGTCACGAAATAAATGATTGGAAGAGATGGTTGAACGAGAAATCTAATATCGCTGAACCATTTGAATGGAGATCATTAGAAACAATTGAGTCTGCAGGAGGAGAACATATAAAATTCGGATTAAATTTATATGACTTGCCCGTTATTGGAGCACAGGCAAATATCCTCATTAAAAATAATGGGAAAGGTTTAGCAGTATCTTTTGCTTCAATTCCAGATTTAAAACCTCAAAGACCATCAAGGACGGCTTCATGTTGGGTTTTTTTAAAAAATGAATTTATTCAATGCACAGTTAGAGATAAAAAAAGCAGAAATGATTTTGGACTGTCAAAAGTTCGCCTTTGGGAAGACCTTGATGGGAATATTATCCACCAACAAAGTCTTTTAGTTTATTATTCCGACACAATTGGCCATGGAAGTATTTTTAATCCGGACCCGTTAACCAAAGCTCAAGTCAACTATGGTGGGTCATATAGTGATCTTAATGATCAAAATCTACTGATATTACAGCCTCTTCAGGATACAGCAGAATTGTTGTTGAACTATTCCTCTGGTGCATTCACGCTGAGTAATTTCGCTGCAAATATATCTGAATTTGATTCTCCAAATAATGTTATCCCTACTTCAAATAATGGAGAATTCATCTCCTCGCGAAGTGATCCGGTATTTGAAATGACCAATGCATTGTATCACATAACAAGAATGAAATTAAGAATTGACAGTTTAGGATTCAACAATCTTGTAAACTACTCAATACCTGTAGATGTAAACGCAATGAACGGATCGGATAATTCAGCCTTTGACCCAGGTACATCTCCACCATCACTTCTTTTTGGAGAAGGTGGTGTTGATGATGCTGAAGATGCTGATGTCATAATTCATGAATATGCTCATGCTATTTCAAATAGCGCATCACCAAATAGCTTATTTGGTACAGAAAGAGAATGTCTTGATGAAGCACTTGGTGATTATTTTGCTTCGAGTTATTCTCGTCAACTAAGTTCATTCAATTGGCAAAATGTATTTTCTTGGGATGGTCATAACGAGTTCTGGTCTGGTCGCTCTGCTGTAAATACCCAAATGAAAATGTACCCAAATGTCACTTTCAATGGAATTTATGAACACACCAATTTATTTGTGGACCCATTGATGAGACTTTGGAATACTCTCGGGGCAGATATTCTAGATCGGCTCGTATTAGAATCAATACACAATTGGACTTCAGGAATGACATTTCCAATTGCAGCAAATTGGATACTTGCTGCAGACTCTGCTTTATATTCGGGTATTCATGCTAGTGATATTCATTTACAATTTGCTAAATGGCAAATCCTCCCCCCACAGGCAGGCATTCCTAGCAACATCAGGGAAAAAATAAATTTTGATTTTTTCACTACCGAAATTTGGAGTGTGCCTCAAATTATGCAAAACAAAAAAGCAGAAATAACTGATGGAACAGGAAAAATAATGTGGTCAGGAGTTCTTCCCCAATATTTAAACCTAAGCAATTGTAAATCAGGAATATATTACCTAAAAACATCTTCTAACTTTTCAAAGTTGATACTTTATAAAAAATAAGGTTTTAGGACATTTAATATTTCGTTTGGCATCGCTTGAGGTCTTCCCGTTTTAACTGAAGCAGAAACTAAAACAACTTCTGCTGTTGTGGTTAGATCTCCATTTTCATTAAAAATTTGATAACTAAAAGGTATTCTTGTTCCTTCGGGGAGTTTTGATATTTTAGTTTTAACTATGATTTGTTCATCATAACGAATTGGAATTTTATATTTTATTTCCAAAGACGAAACTGGTAGCATAATACCCTTTTCCTCGAGGTCCCGATATCGAATTCCAAGTTCTCTAAGTGCCTCTACTCTACCTATTTCTAGATAGGCAGGATAATTACCATAATAACAATATCCCATTTGATCAGTTTCTGCGTATCTGACTCTAATTTTACATGTTGAAACAACCATTTAAATTCGAATTACATTATTCATTTTCAAGTAATTAAATATATTTTTATTGAGCTTCAAGAGCATCTGAAATATTAAACATGTATAAAAAAAACTTTAAAATCAATAGTCAAACAATTTTTTTTCAACGGATTTTATTGACACTTTCGCTAACCGATATGTTAGTTCGTATGAGATATGATTATTTCAGTTTTTGACACATATTAATGTAATAAATAAAAGTAAAGAATTTTAAAGACACATGGAGCACACTGCAGATGCAATTTGGCGAAACTGTTTAATTTATGTCCAAGACAACATAAGTCCTCAAGCTTATAAGACATGGTTTTTACCTATTCGTCCAATCAAGCTTCAAGGTAAAGTCATAACACTCCAAGTCCCTAGCAAATTCGTTTATGAATGGCTAGAGGCCCATTACATTAAATTATTAAAATCTGCAATAACAAAAGAATTAGGGTCAGATGCTCGGCTCGTGTATTCAATAGTTATGGATCAAGACACTGCCCATTTAGAGGTAAACAAAGTAGACATACCCTCTTCAAACAGACCGCCAATAGAAAATCAAAAGGTTTCCTTACCTGCTATAATAGGAGGTGATAAAGGAATTAAAAATCCCTTTGTTATTCCGGGATTAAAAAAAGTCAATATAGAAAGTCAGCTTAATCTCAATTACACTTTTGAGAATTTCATTGAAGGCGACTGTAACAGACTAGCCAGATCAGCTGGATATGCTGTTGCTCAAAAACCAGGAGGAACGTCATTCAATCCTTTATTGGTTTATGGTGGAGTTGGACTTGGAAAAACTCATCTTGCTCATTCAATAGGAATAGAAATTAAAGACAGATTTCCAGATAAAACTGTCCTTTACGTTTCTGCCGAACGATTTACTCAACAGTTTATTGATGCTATTCGTAATAATTCTAAAAACGATTTCGTTCATTTCTATCAATTAATTGATGTTTTAATAATGGATGATGTTCAATCATTCAGTGGAAAGGAAAAAACTCAAGATGTTTTCTTTGAAATTTTCAATCACTTGCATCAGCAGGGAAAGCAAGTAATACTAACTTCAGACAGAGCTCCTGTTGATTTGCAAGGAATGGAACAGCGTCTATTGTCAAGATTCAAATGGGGACTTTCAGCTGATTTACAGAGGCCAGACCTAGAAACAAGAATTGCGATTTTACGTCAAAAGTTATATTCGGACGGAATCGAAATGCCGGATGATGTAGTGGAGTATTTAGCTTACAGCATCACAAGCAATGTTAGAGAACTAGAGGGGGCTTTAATATCTCTTCTCGCTCAGTCATCATTGAATAGGAAAAAAATCACTGTTGAACTTGCGAAACAAATGATCGATAAGTTTGTCAAAAATACTACTCGAGAAATAAGTGTTGACTTTATCCAAAAAGTAGTTTGCGATTACTTTGACATGCCAGTGGAATTGCTTAAAAGCAAAACCCGAAAAAGAGAAATTGTTCAAGCAAGACAACTCACAATGTTTTTTGCAAAAAAAATGACGAAAAATAGCTTAGCCGCTATAGGAGCGCAGTGTGGAAATAAAGATCATGCAACCGTCTTGCATGCTTGTAGAACGGTAAGTAATCTTGCTGAGACAGACAAAAGGTTCAGAGTGTTCGTTGATGATTTGAGGAAAAAGTTGACACTAGTGGGATGACACCCAAGTCCATACTCTTTGTTTGCCTAGGAAACATTTGTCGTTCCCCTGTTGCTCAAGGAGTCTTCCAAAGTTTGTTAAATGATAGAATTGGATCTGAATCATCCAAAAATTGGATTCTAGATTCCGCAGGAACTTCTGATTATCATACTCAAGAACCCCCAGATTTAAGAGCACAACAATCTATACTTATTCATAATATTGATATTTCACATCAAAGATCTAGACAATTTAAATTAGATGACTTTGATAAGTTTGATCAAATATTTGTGATGGATGCATCTAACTACACAAACGTTTTAAAACTATCCGATAACCCAATTCATAAAAATAAAATCCACTTATTCCTAGACTCAACTTATCCAGATGAAAACCGTCAAGTTCCTGACCCTTATTTTGGAGGAAATAAAGGCTTTGAAAATGTATTCCAAATGTTAAAAAAAGCATCAATAGATTGGTTAGATAAATGGACATCAATTAAAGATTCTTTAAAATGAGTTTTGGCACGCTACATTTATTTCCAGTTCCAATTTCTGACTCGAATCACAAAAGTGCTATTCCTCAAGGTTTAATAGACTCTGCTAGCAATATAAAGGACTGGATAGTTGAGACTCCTAAAATTGCCAGAAAAAAGATAAAAATAATCTCACCAAACATTCCTATTTCAGAGCATCGGTTATTTCCATTAGATAAATTTCATCAAGAAAATAATGATTCT
>CAJWXO010000075.1 GCA_913049755.1 uncultured Cryomorphaceae bacterium | reverse complement strand
AATATACAACATAAGGTGGGGATTTCCATAAATCCTAACATTATATTAATATATGGGAAGATAGCTTTTACCTATGGATTTGAAAAATTTGGGTTGCTTACAAACGAAGGATCATTTAAGCTTAAAAGAAAGGCCTTGAGGCTCGCTTTTTCTTGAGAACTGAGTTGAACTCCGCCTTGATTTACTTTTTTCATTAAAGGGTCAATAGTTGGCGAGTCTTTTAAGCCTTCACTGTAGTGGTTAATGACCTCTTCTAAAGTTGAAAACCGTCCATCATGCATATAAGGTGCCGTAAAACTCAGATTCCTTAAAGAAGGGGATTTGAATTTTCCGTCATCTGATGGATCTCCACTAACACTTCCAAGACCAAGGTCTGTAAGTACCGAATCCAATCCGTTGTTATGAAATTTATTATCTGTCCACAACGGATTATTATTACTGCCATGACAATGAAAACAGTCGCCTTTTGCCTCGTCCATAAAAACATTAAACCCTTCACTTTCTTGCGGGGTTAATTCGGTGTTTCCGCTTAAATAGTTGTCAAATTTTGAATTTGAAGAAATAAGAGTTCTTTCAAACTGGGCGATCGCTTTTGAAACTAAAACGGAATCTATGGGTGTGCTGCCAAACGCGACACGAAACAGTTCTGGATAATCGGGATGCTGTTTAAGTTTTTCAGCGACTTCAGGCCAAGTTGTATGCATCTCTATAGGGTTTGTGATGGGTTCAAATGCCTGATTTTCAAGGCCTGATTCCCGGCCATCCCAAAAAAAACGATCATCATAATTCCAGGCCAAATTGAATAAGGGCATCGAATTTCTGTCGCCTGAAATACCGTCTATCCCTTCACTAAATTGCCTAATGTCGGTAAATGCTTTGGCTGGATTGTGACAACTAGCACATGCTTGTGTATTGTTAGCAGAGAGAATAGGGTCAAAAAATAATTTTTTCCCAAGGGCAACTCCCTCTTGTGTTTGCGGGTTATCCAAAGGAATGACAGGGTCTAGGATGAGGTCTTTAAACAATTGAGGAATTTGCAACGGACTTGGGGCGGGGGTATTGACATAAGGTTCCATAGAATCATTGTTGCAGGATATGAGACACAAAGCAAACATAAGTATAAAAAAATAAGATGTTTTAGGAGTCATTTTTTAGTTAATATCTTTTAAAGTAAATACATTTTGTCCATTTTCATACATCAAAATTTGAGCGGTAGAATTAGGCATTAGCATTTGATTGTATAGGTTAAGATCCCATGTGTTTGGATTTTTGAACCATTCTTCAATGTGCATTGCGACCTTGATTTTTTCATTTGTTCCAACAGTAATAGCTCCCAAATTAACCCTAAAAAAAGTGTCCTGAGGAAAGCTGGGGTTGGCACCGGGATTGTCAGTCGCCCGGATCGCATGAAAATTATATCCTTGCGCTTCATTATTGGAATTTATAAACTTTCCGTCCAATTGCATGTAGTGGTAGCCGCCACCTAGCATCATTGGAACATTCCAAGACGAGACATTAAGGTCAGTATAAGTGCCATCCGTATTTTTTTCATTAACCAATCCAAAAACAAAAGAGACATTAGTGTAGGTGCCTGTTGTAATTTGATCTGCGGGTGTATAGGACAAACCTGTTTGGTTGGTGACATCTATTAGATTATAACCTTCCAGCAAAATGGTTTGGCCATCGGGCTTTGTAAGCGCTACATCTGAAATCAAGTATCGCAAGCGTTCAATACTCAGAAGTTCCCCGTGAGCATTTGTGTAATTAAGTGAATTAAATTCGGAATTTGATATAGGTGTGTCATTCCAGTAATGAGAAAATACCATTGTTATGTTAGTGGACTCAATAGTATCATCTGAATCTGAGTTGCACCCAAATAAAATCACTAAGCTAAAAATTAATAACGTATAGAGTGGTTTCATTGTAATTTGAGTATTAATAGGTCTGTAAACCCTTTGTTTTCAAGAATATCTTCATTGGAGCTATTAGAATCTCCAACAGCAATCATTGTTTGGTCGTTGAGTTCAACCACATCATAAAAAAAATCGACTTCACTGCCACCAATGGTTTTTTGCCATTCTAAGTTACCACTGTTGTTGATTTTTACGACCCAAGCATCATTTTGACCTTTATTGTTGGTTAGATTTCCGTTGGTACTTCGCGAACTTCCAGAAATTAAAAACCCGTTATCTTGTGTTTTTGAAATGGCTCTTCCCACATCAAAATTACTACCTCCTAAGGTTTTTTCCCATATTAACTCCCCTTCAGGATTAATTTTTATAACCCATAAATCTGCTGCACCATTGTTTTGAGAGATATCCAAATCGTTACTTCTGGTATCTCCAACAATTATAAAGTTACCATCAGCTGTTTTGCTAATAGCGTGCGCTTCATCAACTTGGTCCCCTCCGTATGATTTTTCCCAAATAAGCGTTCCTGTTTCAGAAATCTTAATGGCCCAAAAATCATAAGAGCCTTTGTTGTTTGAAATATCAACGTCTGCACTGTCAGAAGACCCTACCACAATATAGCTGTTATCTGCAGTTTGAATGGCGTCATAAGCGGTGTCTGTAAAGGCCCCGCCATAATAGTTACTCCATTCTTTAATGCCATTTGCATTTAATTTAATCACCCAATAATCGCCTCCAGCATGTCTACGTTGTGTACTTGAAGCTCTATTTCCTTGGCCGTTAGATGCAGTTACATCCAATACTCCCGATACTAAGAACCCATTATCACTTGTTTGTATGATGGAGTAGGGGACGTCACTTCCTGCATACCCAAAGGAATAGTCCCATGTAATTGAACCATTTTCGTCTAATTTAATCATCCAAAAATCATCATATCCTGCATTTTCTGAAACCTCACCATCGCTACTTTTACTTTTTCCAATAACGGCATAGCCACCGTCAATAGTTTGAGTTATATCAGTGCCACGATCGTCAGCGCTTCCTCCATATGTTTTTTGCCATTGTATTTGATTTGTTGAGTCATATTTTAGAATCCAATAATCATAAGATTCATTGAATTTGTTTGTGACATCTCCGTCTATACTTTGGGTGTGACCTAAAATAGCATAGCCTCCGTCCATTGTGTTGATCACGGCTTGTGCACTTTCATTTTTTGAGCCTCCTAGAGTTTTTATATCATCAACCTCTATTTTAGGTGTTTGAGGGGGAGAATTGACTATATCTTTAGAGCAACTCACCAAAAAGAAACTTATAAAAAACAACCAAAACAAATGAGGTAAAGATGATTTATGCATAAAAAATTATTCACTTTTTCGGATGACAAACAAACCACGCTGGATATCGCTTATGACAATGTTTCCACTTGTGAAAAACGGATACACATTCCATACCCCATCAAAAGCAGTGAAGTCGTTGTCTGGAAAGGTATCAAAAAACCCTATTTCAGTGATAGTGTTGTTTTCAATTTGAGATAAGTCTAATATGCGAACTCCCGCAGTATAATTTGCCAAATAGTAGTTGTCTCCATTTGGATATCCATTGTGATCAATGGCTAGAGTAGGGCCTAAATAATTAAAGTCATAAACAGGGTTGTCCAAGTCCGTAAAGTCAAATACTAAAGTTCGGGTATTGTTTCCAAAATCTCTTTCATCGAGCTCGTCTCCTACAATAAAGTGCTTCAAGTCTTCTGTAAACCATCCTTGGTGGGTGTATTTGATGTTTGAATAGCCTACCGTTGATATGGTTACAGGATTAGCTTTGTCGCTAACATCAGCGATAACAATTTCATCTTCATTACTTCCTACCAATATTTCTTTTCCAGTATAATCACGGTCCGGTCCGGTGTAGTTGATTACTTGTGCATCATGAGAATACCCTCCCTCTCCAAAGCCCCCTTCAGATACGGGCGCTGTTGGGTTTTGAATATTTATAAAAAGGGGGCCTCCATTAAAAAGACCACTTCTAGTGGTGCCTACCACATAGGCATAGACAGAGGCTTCATTGATAACTATGTTATGAGCTTTGCCAAAGTCTGTAAAATGGGTGTCTGCAGTAAAGGTTTCTGGCATATTTGAAACAGATCGTAAACGGGTCAAGTCAAAAACTTGCATTCCGTGGTCCTCAGCTTCACTCACAATAAAGGCATGGTTTTGATAGACCTTTATGTCTCTCCAAGAACTATTCACTGTAGCCGTTGGAAGTACCCCAACCAACAAAGGTATTGAAGGATTGCTTATGTCTACAAAGGCTGCATGAGATGAGAGCCCTACTAAGGCATATTCTTTATTGGTACTTGGGTCGGTCCAGCCCCAAGAGTCATTTCCATTAATATTACCAGCTCCAGAGCTACCAACGGATAGCTCAGATAATGTCATGTGACTCATAAGGTCATATCCGTTGCAAGGGTATATGTCTGCCATTCCATTGTCGCAGGGCCATGGCGCGGTAGAGTTGGGTTGTTCAGAACTACACGAGACACTGATAACCAAGCATATAAATGAAATTAAAAGGCGAAATACAGCAGTTTTCATAGTATTTGGTTAAGGGTATTATCAAAACGTAATTTACATCAAAAAATTATATATAAATTAAAATCAGTTGAATTACTTATGAATTGTGTAAGATATCTACTAAAAGCGTCTTATTTTTGTAATATGATAGAAGATAAAAATCAAGAACATACAGCGCTAAGTTCATTGGGAGAATTTGGATTAATAGATCATTTAACCCAGCAGTTTGTTGATAAAAACCCATCTACATTAAAAGGGATTGGAGATGATGCTGCCGTGCTGGATTTTAAAAATAAATCGGTTGTATTAACAACGGATTTATTGGTAGAGGGTGTTCATTTTGACTTAAGTTATATGCCCTTAAAACATTTGGGGTATAAGGCGATTATGGTCAATCTATCCGATGTATACGCAATGAATGCAACTGCAACCCAAGTGACGGTTTCTATAGCTGTTTCCAATCGCTTTACTCTGGAATCTCTAGAGGCTCTTTATGATGGGATTCGTCAAGCCGCAGAAGTTTACGGCGTTGACGTTGTTGGGGGTGACACGACCTCTTCAAAAACGGGGCTGATGATTTCTGTCACAGCTGTTGGCGAAGTAGATTTGGAATCTGTAGTAAAACGAGACGGCGCCCAACCAAATGACTTATTAGTAGTTAGTGGTGACCTAGGCGGAGCTTATTTAGGACTTCAGGTCTTGGAGCGTGAAAAACAAGTTTTTAAAGTGAATCCAAATAATCAGCCTGATTTAGAGGCCTACACTTATATCATCGAACGTCAATTAAAGCCTGAGGCTCGAAAAGATATTGTAAAACTCCTTAAAGATCTTGATGTATTGCCAACCTCAATGATTGATATCAGTGATGGCTTGTCGTCAGAAGTGATCCATTTATGTAAACAAAGCGAAGTAGGGTGTGATTTATATGAAACCAAGATCCCTTTAGATCCTCAGGTCATTTCAACAAGTGAAGAATTTAAGATGGACAGTACTACAGTTGCCTTAAACGGAGGTGAGGATTATGAACTCTTGATGACCATTTCTCAAGAAGATTTCCCAAAAATCAAAGCCAACCCCAATTTAACAGTGATAGGGTACATGACTGACTCAACTAATGGAATGAATTTAGTGACTCGAGCCGAGGCTAAAATTCCTTTAACTGCACAAGGATGGAACCCATTGAGTTCGGATTCAGAATCATAAAAAGTTACTTCCAGCGCAGACTTTCAATAAGATGCATCATATCTTTTTGAATATAGTTTATGGCTGGTAATATGG
>CAJWXO010000074.1 GCA_913049755.1 uncultured Cryomorphaceae bacterium | reverse complement strand
AAAATTGCTAAGAGCTATCTTAAGGGTAAGGAAATAGCTCAAGAATTTGGTTTTCCATTGTGTGTTCGAGCTTCTTTTACGCTTGGTGGAAGTGGTGCGTCATTTGTTTGGAACAAAGAAGAATTTGATGATGCTTTGCAGCGAGGATTGGAAGCTAGCCCTATCCACGAAGTGTTAATAGATAAGGCTTTATTGGGTTGGAAGGAGTTTGAACTTGAATTGCTTAGAGATAAAAATGATAATGTGATTATCATTTGCTCAATTGAAAATATGGATCCTATGGGAATTCATACGGGAGATTCTATAACGGTCGCACCAGCAATGACATTAAGTGATACAGCGTATCAAAGAATGCGAGATATGGCTATTCATATGATGCGCTCCATTGGTAATTTTGCAGGAGGCTGTAATGTCCAATTTGCAGTTTCTCCAGATGCTGAAGAAAAAATTGTCGCAATTGAGATTAATCCAAGAGTTTCTCGATCATCTGCGTTGGCATCTAAGGCTACTGGATACCCCATAGCTAAAGTTGCATCAAAGTTGGCTATTGGATATAGTTTAGATGAATTAAAGAACCAAATTACAAAGACTACAACAGCTTACTTCGAGCCTACATTAGATTATGTAATAGTAAAAATACCTCGATGGAACTTTGATAAGTTTGAAGGTGCTGATCGTCGTTTAGGTCTTCAAATGAAGTCTGTGGGTGAAGTTATGGCCATAGGTAGGAGTTTTCAAGAAGCCATACATAAAGCAGCTCAATCTTTAGAAGTAAGGAGAAATGGTCTCGGTGCTGATGGGAAGGGGATTTTAGATCAAAATATTATTCTTGATAAACTTGAAAATGCTTCTTGGGATAGAGTCTTTGTTATTTATGACGCCATACAAATGGGTATTCCACTGAGAAAAATACATGACATTACAAAAATCGATATTTGGTTTTTAAAACAGTTTGAAGATCTTGTTGAAACTCAAAGCCAATTGGAGAATCAAACTTTGGATTCTATACCTTTTGATTTGCTACTTAACGCAAAAATGAAAGGTTTTGCGGATAGACAGATTGCTCACATGACTAATTGTATGGAGTCTGAAATACATAAAAAACGTGTAGGCTTGGGTATAGAAAGAGTTTGGAAATTAGTTGATACTTGCGCAGCTGAATTTGAAGCCCAGACTCCTTATTATTATAGCACTTTTGAATTACCGCAGCAAGATTCTTCAGGGAAATCTTTTTCTGAAAATGAGGTTATTGCGAGTGATAGGGAAAAAGTTGTAGTACTTGGCAGTGGGCCAAACAGGATCGGTCAGGGTATTGAGTTTGATTATTCATGTGTTCATGGAGTTCTCGCTGCGAAAGAATGCAATTATGAAACAATTATGATTAATTGTAATCCGGAAACTGTTTCTACAGACTTTGATACCGCGGATAAGTTATACTTTGAGCCAGTTTTCTGGGAACATATTTATGATATTATCAGACACGAAAAACCTAAAGGTGTAATTGTTCAATTAGGTGGTCAAACAGCGTTGAAACTTGCAGAAAAATTGGAGAGATTTGGAATCCCAATCCTAGGAACGAGTTACGAAAGTCTGGATTTAGCAGAGGATCGCGGTAGATTTTCAACAAAGTTAAAAGAATACAATATTCCTTATCCTGATTTTGATGTTATTACCCATGCTGATGAGGCTCGTGAAGTTGCTTCTAAACTTGGTTATCCGATTTTAGTGAGACCTTCATATGTTCTTGGAGGCCAAGGAATGAAAATAGTCATCAATGATGATGACTTAGAAACACATGTGATTGAATTATTCAAGAATTTTCCAGGTAATAGGGTTCTTTTGGATCATTACCTAGATGGCGCTATTGAAGCAGAAGCTGATGCAATCTGCGATGGGGAAGATGTTTATATTATTGGAATAATGGAGCATATTGAACCATGTGGCGTTCATTCGGGAGATTCCAATGCAACCTTACCTCCTTTTAATTTGGGACAATTAGTGATGCAACAAATTATTGATCATACTCGGACCATTGCTAAAGGTCTCGGTACAGTCGGTTTAATTAATATTCAATTTGCTGTAAAGGATGAAAAAGTATTCATTATTGAGGCAAACCCTAGAGCTTCTAGAACAGTTCCTTTTATTTGTAAGGCATACGGAGAGTCCTATGTGAACTCTGCTGTTAAAGTTATGTTAGGTGAAAAAAAGGTAAAGGATTTCAATTTTGATCCTAAGCTAGAGGGATGGGCTATAAAAGTTCCGGTTTTTAGTTTTCACAAATTTCCTGGAGTAAATAAAACTCTAGGTCCGCAGATGAAATCTACAGGTGAGGCAATTTATTTTATTAAAAATCTAAAAGATCCGTTATTTAGAAAATTATATTCGGAAAGGAATTACTATTTATCAAAATAGAAGTTTCGTCGGTCTTTATATACATGATGGTAGGCATAAGGAAATAAGGTTTATTCACAAAGAAACGAAGCAGCCGGTGAATGGCTTTGATTTGCTAGTCGAAATTCCAAGTAAAATAAGCTCAAGGGATTTAAAAGTAATTGCGTTCAACAGATCCATGCCAATGCTTCATTTATTTTTTTATATCTCGTAAAATTCTCTCAAGAATTTTTTGAGCTAATCCTTCTCGAGTATATTTTGTTCGATGATTTATTGGTGCTCCTTTTGGCCTTTTATCAATATATTCTTCCAGCGCTTTAATGGCAGTTTTAGAGTCTTCATGAAGACTACCTGCTTCACATTTATGTAAAATATCTTGAGCGTCACCGTCAATAGGCCCAAATCCCCAGACAGGTAATCCGCTTCCAATATATTCAAAAATTTTACCAGTGAGTATTCCCTTATTTTCAGCAATTTCAGGAATTAATAGTAAAAGAGAATCTGCCGATTCCATTAATGCGACAGACTCTCTGTGGGAAATATAGCCAAGAGATTCAAATTGAAAGTTTAAATATTTATTTGATAATTCAGTAAGATGATTGACACATTCTTTTGCTGGTCTTCCTGCTATTTTAAGACAAAAATCATCATCCCTTTTTTCAACTATTTTCTCCAAAGAATAGTAAAGCAACCCGAGTGGATAATCAAGCGTTAAAGTGCCCGTGTAAACTAAAGTGAAAATTTTGTTTTTAGACGGGTTTTTTGTTTTGGAAAAATCTTTTGGATCATAGCCATTTGGTATTTCCAAGAATTTATCCTTATCAATTTCTGGTTCTTTGTTATTTAATATTCTAATCAAATCTTTACTTACAGTAAATATTCCATCTGATTCTTTTAACACACTTCTTTCTAATCTCTTGTCATATAACCTTGCAAAAAACAATGGGTAGAATTGTTTGTAATAATAAATATCTGTCCATGGATCGCGAAAATCTGCATACCAAAGGCAATTTATTTTTTTTCTCAGAGCTTTTCCTATTAAATGAGTGGAATGGGGCGGGCCACTTGTGATTATGACATCAAATGACTGTTTACTATGAAGATCGATAGCTTTTTTAAAAGCGTATTTATTCCATCCACGCCTTGGGTCCGGTAAGAAAAAATTACCTCTTATAAATCGTGAAATCTTTTGAATGGGGCCAGGCTTTCCTGCTTGATTTGCAAAACCACTGAATGGTATTTCTTTTCTTCTAGTGATCTTTTGATAACTATTAAACCAGTTTACTGAATCAGTTTTATGAACTTTGATATTCTTGGTCTCTGTAACTAAAGTGGGGTCTAGTAGAGGGTAAGTTGCAAATTTATCGTCTACTGTTAATACCTCTACATCTATTCCTTTCTTAAGAAGCTCGATACTAGTTTTTAGCCAGCGTTGCACACCTGGACCGCCTGATGGAGGCCAATAATAGGTAATAACAAGTAACCTCATTAGTTTCTTAGTCTTTATTCTTTGAATTGGTCAGGCGATACTCTGAAAATCCCGCAAAACCTATTACTGCAAAAAGTAGTATGCTAAATCCGAGGTTTACTTTTTCCCCAATATGATATGTTTTAGGGTTAAATGTGAAAACTAATTCTTTTGTATTGGCAGGTATTATTGCAGATCTCAAAATATAATTAGTCCTCAATATATCTATTTGTTGTCCATCGGCCGTGGCTGTCCATTCTTGACTTGGCGCAGAATAGTATATTTCAGAAAATACTGCAAGCTGATCACGTTTAAGATCTGAAACAGAATAAATCATTTTATTCGGTGCGTAATTTTTTAATTGAATAGATGCATTTTTTGTACTATCATTTTTAGTCGAGAGCAAATTAGTCCATCTTTCAGCATCATCTTCTGAAATGAAATCAGGTTCAAAAATTGCTGTTTTCATTGGATTAAAATCAGTCAGAGAATTCATTGCGTCGTCTGGGCTGGTTGCTAGCTTTATTTCTTCTGGGAACCAAGCGTGACCGCATGCATCTGGGTTTGCCTGCGCTGTGGTGTTTTTCTCACCATTTGATACTATAAACCATTTAGCATTTAACATACTAAAAATAGACATGTTACCTTTGCTCATCTGATTTTCAATAAGGTCTTGGTATCTCGCCAATTTGGCACCATGGTAACCTCCAATAGATTTGTGATGAGCAGATGTATATGCATCGGAGGTCAAGCTTACAGTCGTGTTTAAGACTCTGTAATGAGGATCCTTATCTTTCAAAATGAATAAGTCTGTCGCACTGGGTTTTTGCTGTTGGTCTAATTTTCTTGAAGTTATTAGATCTTCAGAACCAAGTTGATCTTTATCGAATTTCCATAAATCAATAAGAGTTAAAGAGCACAGCGCCAGCAATAAGACTCCAATTTTAATTTTCTTCTGAATGAATAACCAAATAGTACCTGCGGATAAAATAATAAAAAGAAAAGTTTGTAAAGCAGAGCTTTTTAAAAGTGATTTGCGATCATTCAAGATCACATCCATTGGGAATCCTTGACTAGATAAGTTTGCGTCATTTGGCCCGGCTAAGCCAAGTAATGAGGGTCCTAAAAGCCAAATTAGTAATGCAAAACCACCAGTAATTAATGAGGAACGCACCAGTATTTTTTGAGCTTTTTCCTTAGTTTCTCCTAACAAAATATCTAACCCTTTGAACCCAATAAGTGGAATTATAACAAATGCGATCACTAGTGCCATGCTCGGAACTCGAAACTTATTGTAGAGAGGTAAATACTCAAAAATGAAACTGTTTATAAATTCAGCATGTTTCCCCCAAGCTAAAATCAAAGTAATTAATAATGCTGACACACTACCCCAAAGAAGTGGTCCCTTTACCGAGAAAAGTCCAATGACAAAAAATAAGAAAACTACTGCGCCGATATAGTATGCCCCATTGACTAACGATTGATCTCCAAAATACAAGACACTTCCGGCATACTGATTGGCAACTTTTGTCGCTTGGGATCGTGGCATTTGTTTTGAAAAGTTATTTGTTAGGACTTCGACTATTTCGGTACCTTCATAATCTTGCTTAGCTCCGCCTCCTGTTGCGTTAGGTATGAAAAGATTTACGGTTTCACCAATGCCATATGACCAGCTCATCGCATAGTCGAAATCTAACCCTTTGGAATTCTCTTCTTGAGAATTTTCAGTAAGAGCAGAGTGTCCACCTCTCATGGACTCTTGCGTGTAAGCATAGGAAGACCATAGATTTCCAAAATTTGGACCTACTCCCAACATAGCTGCTAAAAAAAGTAGTAAACAACGTTTTGCCCAAGAATTCATTTCACCTTTTTGAAAAGAATAGATGCCATAGGAAATTACCATT
>CAJWXO010000073.1 GCA_913049755.1 uncultured Cryomorphaceae bacterium | reverse complement strand
CAAAGAGTCATAATTTTGACCTGTGACACTCTGCCCAAGTGTCAAAAAAAGTATGAGTATATTTTTTTTTATTCCCATTCAATCGTTGCTGGTGGTTTACTACTGATATCATAAACTACTCTATTAACACCACGAACATTATTAATTATTTTGTTGGAGATCTTGGATAAAAAACTAAAAGGTAAATGCACCCAATCAGCAGTCATGCCATCCGTTGATTCTACTGCCCTAAGTGCAACTACTTGCTCATAAGTCCGCTCATCACCCATTACTCCTACAGATTTAACAGGAAGAAGTATCGCGCCGGCCTGCCATACCTGATCATAGAGACCTTCGTCTTTTAATCCATTAATAAATATTGAGTCCACTTCTTGTAATATCTGGACTTTTTCATGAGTTATGGATCCTAATATCCGAATTGCTAGACCCGGTCCTGGGAATGGGTGCCTGCCAAGTAATTCATGGGACAAACCTAATTCCTTACCCACTCGCCTAACCTCATCCTTGAAAAGAGACCTCAATGGTTCAACAACTTTCAATTTCATATAATCAGGCAAGCCGCCAACATTATGATGGGATTTTATTGTTACCGAAGGGCCGTTAACACTAATTGATTCGATAACATCTGGGTAAATCGTTCCCTGGGCTAAAAATTCCACTTCTGATATGAGCATTGACTCTTTGTCAAAAACATCAATGAATGCTGCTCCAATAATTTTCCTTTTCTCTTCAGGCTCCTCAATACCCTCAAGTCTTGATAAAAATCTCAAAGAGGCATCTACACCCTTCACATTTAAACCGAGGCCTTTGTATCTATCCAGAACACTTTCAAATTCATTTTTTCGCAAGAGGCCATTATTGACGAATATGCAATAAAGCCGATCACCGATAGCCCTGGATAATATAACTGCTGCTACTGTGCTGTCCACTCCTCCACTCAAACCTAAAACAACTTTTCCCTCTCCGATAGTTTTCTTTAAATGATCGATCGTACTCTCCACAAATGCGGCTGGAGTCCAGCTTGGTGAGCAATTTGCTATGGAATACACAAAATTCTTAAGCAACAATACTCCATGTTGAGTATGATGTACTTCAGGATGGTACTGAATCCCGTAAGTCTCTTGATCATTTAATTTAAACGACGCTATTTCGACATCAGATGTAGAACATTCTACGCTAGCACCTTCTGGTAGTTTGACGATAGTATCTCCGTGGCTCATCCAAACTGATGAATTCATAGGTATACCTGTTAAAAGTTTCGAGCTATTATCTAATCTATTAATCGCAGCTCTTCCATATTCACGATGTTGTGATGAAGCAACTTCGCCACCTTTTATTTTTGCTATGTATTGAGCTCCATAACAAACTCCGAGAACTGGCATTGTCCCTAAAAAGATATCAATGTCCGGCTTTGGAGAATCTGATTCTATTGTGGAATAAGGAGAACCGCTAAGAATAACTGCATTGAAACGCTTCCAGTCTAATGGAATATTGTTGTAAGGGTGAATCTCACAATAAACTTGTAATTCGCGAACTCTTCTCGCAATCAATTGAGTATACTGTGATCCAAAATCCAGTATTAAAATAGCGTCTTGCATAGACTACAAATATACCATGCTAGTCCGGTAGTATCCATAAAAAACCATTGCTTTCATTCTTTAAGCACTCGCTGTATTGCGAACAAGAATGAGATCCAAAATAATAAGTTAAATCTAGGATAGTCCATACTCTTTCCTGTAAAATATTTTTGGGATGATGTTCGTCCCGAAACATCTTAAACCTCTCTAATTCAATACTCTCGTCTTTTAACGCATTTCTTCGAACCCTTTCATTCATGCGCTCCTCATCTTTTTTTATTCTCTGAAGCCACGACTCGACAGACCCTTCGATACTCTTTTTGTCACCGTATGAATGTTTCATTAACGGTCCAATTTTTTCATAAATGGGAAAAGTGTTTTCATCTGAAATTCCTAAATATTTCAGAAGGGATGATCTAAATATCTTTTCCGAAGTCCAATAATCTGAGCCTCTTTTAGAAATCTGAGCCCATTTTCTTGCCACATTCCGAGTCCACCATGCAAATGAAGTTCTAATTTTAATTCTAATCTCTGACTTCATATAATCCTTTAAATATGGAATAAGCTCAAGCCAGTATTCAATTTCACCTGCCCCTCCTAAATAGGCAATATTAGGGATTATGTGTTCTTGATAAATCGGCCGCAAAAGTGCGTTAGGGCTAACCCTTTCCGGATTAGATTTTAATTCATTCACTAACTCTTGAGGTTCCCAAGATTTTTTCTTAGTTACATATTTTCCATTATCAAAATCAATTCTCGAACGCTCCCCTTCAATTAAATAGAACATCATAGATTTCTTAAATGGAACCGGAACCTCTCTTTTAGATTTCTCCCACAAAGAAGTATCTCTTGACTTATATAATGTTTGGTTAATGATCTCATCTTCCCATAAGTCGCTCGCCATGTTTTTCAATCTGGAATCTGAAGCATCAATACAAATCACTTCTGGATGCAAGTCATAAACAAGCCTTCTAGTCGCATCTGAAAGAGTTCCTTCCTTATTGTAAGCGCTGTGAAACTTATCTAATAAATTATTTATGGAGGCATTTGTTCCAAGTTCCAGTTTCATTCTTTGCAAAACTTCAACAACAATAGCTGATGACATTGAACCTACTGCCAAATCTTTTACATTATCCTCTATTGAGAATTTTTTGTTTTTGAATTCCCAATGTCTAATCTCTTCAAAGTCATGATCCTCAGTAGCCATCCAAAAAATAGGAACAACCGGTCGATTGTATTTTTCAGACAATGATTCAGCTAAGTGGTGCGTCTCACGAATTTTTGAATGAACATATAATGGACCAAGGCCGATACATAATTGATGACCACATGTTACTGTAACTGATTTTAGATTTAATAGCTGATCAATTCGTGCTATAAGGTCCTTATTTTCTCTCCATTCTGAGTATTGATCTTTTAGTACATCAACAAGAATAATTCGTTTACTTTCCGAGAAACTTGAACTTCTTTTCTCGATACTATGATGAGAAAAGTCCTGGAAAAATAGATCATTACTCAACTCTGAATCTATTTTTGAACGTACCCAGCCTCCATTGGGGTTATTCTCATTATTAAGAGAAGAATATTTCATTTTAGATTATAATAATAAATTCCTGGCTCCAGGTAATTATTTGCAAATGCTCTCAATAAGATTTTTTCAATTAAAGCATCTTCTTGATTACTATTTGGAAGATACTCTTTCCGAATTGAAATATCCCACCAACTTGCTGTAATTCTCCAAAGCACCGCACTCAATGTGTTTTTATAACTTTTAATAATACCAAAGACCGTATGCTCCGTTTCTCGAAAAACTAACTTACAAAGTATCTGGCCCTCTGAAACTGTTAGTTTATGAAGTTCTGGTTCAAACCGACCCTTTAAAGTTTTATGATATTTCCTTATCATTTTCTTTCGTTCCCAAAACCGAGGTTCTTCCCCTAGCCTTAGATTCAGGCTATCCAATCTCTCTCCCATTCCCTTTGCGTAAGGATAAACTTTTAAAACTCTTCTTCTCAGTAAATAATATCTTCTGCGAGCCTCAGGGTCAGAAAATATTGGATTATCAAGAACGAGTATATCATCTAGAAGAAGCCATGAAATTGTATCTCCATTAATTACTGAGAATTGACTTTTTGAGGTATCAAAAAA
The DNA here is from genome assembly GCA_913049755.1 of uncultured Cryomorphaceae bacterium. The sequence goes on along the minus strand of CAJWXO010000073.1, from coordinate 2,110 downwards.
AATTTCATGTTGACCGTAAATACTAGTCAATGAAAAAAGAAAAGCTAGGAATATAGATTTCCTTAGTTGAATCGTGACCTCCATTTAGAAATGGTTTCTTTTGAATCTTTTACATACTTATTCCCTTTGAAGCTAAAACCATGCAGCGAGATTGCAAATTGATCATGCTCACATTTATTAAATTCATTTGGACGAAAGTGATTTTCTACAAAGTGAGTATTGTAATCACCATCTAAAAACTTTGGGTGATTGAGTACAAACCTCCCAAAATTAAGAGTAGTTTCTACACCTACAATGACATAATCTTCAATAGCTCGAATCATCCGCTGAATTGCAATCTCTCTGGTCTCTCCCATGATAATCAACTTAGCTATCATTGGATCGTAATGAATAGAGACCTCCATCCCCTCTTCAATACCATCATCTATTCGTACACCCGGTCCTTGAGGCCTCTTATAAATTGCTAAAGTGCCCGTATCTGGTGCAAAATCATTTTCGCAATCTTCAGCATAGACTCTCAATTCTATGGCATGCCCCCTGAGCCCAATGTCTTGCTGTGAATACCCAAGATATTCCCCATTTGCTATTCTAAGTTGCTCTCTGACTAAGTCCAGACCAGTTATACATTCAGTTACTGGATGCTCTACCTGCAATCTCGTGTTCATCTCTAAAAAATAAAAAGCCCCTGAATTGTCGAAAATAAATTCAACAGTTCCTGCGCCAACGTAATCGCATGATTTCCCTGCATTAATGGCAGCCTTTCCCATTGCCTCTCTAATTTCAGGAGTTAGCAATCCACTTGGTGCTTCTTCCATTACTTTTTGGTGACGCCTCTGAATGGAACAATCTCTCTCATATAAATGAACAAAATTACCATGGCTATCAGATAAAATTTGAATTTCAATATGACGAGGTGACATAATATATTTTTCTAAAAAAACATCTCCATTGCCAAAAGATTTCAGGGCCTCATTTACCGCCCTTGGGAACATCTCCTCTAACTCTTTATTGTCATTTGCTATGCGCATCCCTTTACCTCCGCCTCCTGCCGAAGCTTTGATCATTAATGGGAAACCTACACGATCCGCTTCAATTTTTGCCTCCTCGATATCTTTTACGGGATGATTAGTTCCAGGAACAAGGGGAACGTTAAATGGGGAAACTGCTTTTTTAGCCGAAAGCTTGTTGCCCATTACTTGTATTGCCTCTGCAGTTGGTCCAACAAAAATAAATCCTCTTCTAACCACTTTTTTTGCAAAAACCGAATTTTCCGAGAGAAAACCATATCCGGGATGTATTGCATCTGCCTTAGATACTTTTGCAACTTCTAATACCTTTTCCATATCCAAATAAGAAGATGAACTTGGTGCATCACCAACCAGATATGATTCATCTGCCAAATAAACATGTGGAGAGTTTTTATCAACCTCTGAATAAATGGAAATAGTAGTTATCCCCATCTCCTTTGCTGTCCTTATAATTCTTACAGCAATTTCTCCGCGATTGGCTATTAATAATCTATTAATCTTTGACATTATTTATTAAAATTGAATAAATCTTTTATTATTCTTGTTTGAGGAACCTATCTAGGTGCCTAGTATATGATATTTTTCTAATAAAACTGAAAATAGAGCCTGGTTTTTACGAATTTTTCCTAAAAACCTGCAGAGCTAAGCACAGCATCTAATTGAGACTCTAAAGCTCTAAGCCTGTCGGATATATCATCTTTATTAACATTATTAGATGAATTCTTAGTGACAATCATCTGATTCGCCATTTGTAATGCAGTCATGGCCAAAGCATCTTGCTTGTCACTTACTGCATATTTCCCTTCAAAACGTTCAATAGCCTGACGGATAATGACAACTGCCTTTCTAACTCTCTCCTCCTCGTTTCTTTCAATTGTCAAAGGATAGCTTCTATTCGCAATATTTACCTTTATTTTCAGCGGTTCGCTCATACATTTTTATTTCTTATTAAACATTCAACTGTGCCAGACACTTATTGATTTCTTTAATCCATTCATTTAATTGACCTTTCATAGCAGAGCGATCTTTTTGATTTCCGTCAAAAGCGATAATTAAACGTAATTGCTCAATCTGACTATTTA
>CAJWXO010000072.1 GCA_913049755.1 uncultured Cryomorphaceae bacterium | reverse complement strand
AAAGTGCATTGAATAAAGCATTTGCACCTGAGTTTTTAAATAGAATTGATGATGTTGTGATATTCAACACTCTTTCAAAAGAAAATATTGATATAATCGTAAAAATTGAATCAAAAATTTTAGTTGATCGAATGCTAACAATGGGCTTTAATGTTAAAATTAGCGAAAAAGCTATTGCTTTTATTGGGTCTAAAGGCTATGATCCAAAATATGGAGCGAGACCTTTAGCGCGATCAATTCAAAAGTTTATTGAAGACCCTCTTGCCGAAGAGATTGTGGCTGGAAAAGCTAGCGCTGGAGATACAATTAAATTTGATGCTAAAAAAGACTCAAAGAAATTGATTTTAAAAATTGTTAAGCAGAAGGAATCAAAAACTGAAGATCTACAGGGAAAGTAAACCAGGGATTGATTCAACTTCTTTGTATCGTTCTATAACTTTTTCAGGAGACAACATCATTTCCTTAGCCGTAACACTTACAAAATTACCTTTAGCAGACTGTCTAATAATAACCTCAGATGAATCAGAATTAAATAAACTCTCTAAATGAGCAATGTTCTCATTTTTAGCGGGGCAAATAAACTTAAACATATAAAGACATGGCCAGCTGTAATTTTCATCTAAAAGTTTCTTAAAATTTGATTTTTTCATGACAAGTTCTCTATTAAACAAAGATATGACTGACTTGAGTCGAATAGTTCTCACTGGAGCTCCGGGGACTGGTAAAAGCTCGACTGTAAATGCTCTAGAGGAAATTGGTTACCCTGTTATGAAAGAAGTTTCAAGAGAGTATTGGGACAAAACCGGATACGGAACTGGAGGAGAAGATCCATGGCGAAATCTAATCACTTTTTCAAAAGCTATTTGGGAGCTGAGAACTCAACAGCACACTGAAGCAGAATCAATGGATGGCCCTGTTTTTTATGACAGATCAGTAATTGATGTACTTGCATACATAGATGCAGGAAACAAAGAAGCAGAGGTGGCTATGAACCCAGCGGGATATAGATACAATAAGATTTTTATATTTCCTCCATGGGAAGAGATATACAAGCAGGATGATGGAAGATGGGAACCTTTTAGCCCATGCGAATTGGTTGATAAATCAGTACGGGAAACATATGATAGGTATGGCTATCATTTAATAGAGGTCCCAAAATGCACAATTGAAGAAAGGGTTAATTTTATTATTCAAGAAATTAGTGGAGACAGATAATTCTCGAAGTATTCTAAAAGAAGTTTGGGGTTATGACAATTTTCTTCCAAATCAAGAGATTGTAATCAATAGTCTCCTCGAAAGAAATGATACAATAGCATTATTACCAACAGGAGGCGGTAAGTCTTTGTGCTATCAAATTCCGGGACTTTCCTTAAATGGACTAACTGTAGTTGTGTCTCCACTCATATCACTAATCACAGATCAAGTAAATCGTTTAAATAAAATTGGTCTTTCGGCTATTTCTCTTGCTGGAGATTATGATCTCAAATCATGGGATAGTATTTTAGATAATGCAATTAATGGAGAATATCACTTTATTTATATCTCACCGGAAAGAGCTATCAGTCAAAAGTTTTTAAGTCGATTAAAATATCTACCGATTAGTTTTATAGCTATTGATGAGGCACATTGCGCTAGTCAGTGGGGGCATGACTTCAGACCTAGCTACGCAAAACTTGGTATTTTGAAAAAGCTATTGCCAGAAACTCCGATTATTGCTTTAACAGCATCTGCCACTCCTTATGTGTTATCTGATTTAAAAACAATCTTATCCCTTGAAAATGCTAATATTTTCAAATCAAGCTTTTATCGATCAAATATCTCAGCTAATATTTTTAAAGTTGGATCCAAAGAAAAAATTTTAAAAAAACTAATAGAGCCGGATAGAGGTAAGCAAATTATATACTGCAGAACAAGAAGTCAAACTACATTGTGGGTTAATAAGTTAAAAGATATTGGAATTAAATCGCTCCCCTATCATGGAGGGCTTTCAGCGGATATGCGATCAAAAAATTATTCCGAATGGTCAGCTGGGGATTCCGGATGCATGATTGCTACAACTGCCTTTGGCATGGGCGTTGATGAACCCAATGTTAGGCAAGTATTTCATATTGAAATACCTAATAGTATAGAGTCTTACTATCAGGAAATTGGCAGAGCAGGGCGAGATGGAGAGAAGGCATCCTCATACCTCCTGATAGAGTCAAAGAATATAAAAGCCTATGAAAAAAGATCAAAGGGGAATGAAATTTCATGGTCAGACTTGCGAGATGTATACCATAAAATAGCCAGTGTAGGACAAATAGCTGTTGGTGATGGTCAAAACGAGAGGCAATCAATCAATTTATTGGAGATATCTCGAAAACTAGAACAAAGCAAGCAAAAAGTTGATAATGCGATCAGAATTCTAGTTAGAGAAGGGATGTTTCTTCTTCACGACAACTACAGATCAAAACCAGAAGTGAGACTGAACTACTCAGGATCTTTATTAGTAGAGAAACTAGACAATATGAAATCTTATGAAAACATAGCCTATTCGTTATCTCGAAATATACCAAAAGCAAATAATCAGTGGGCCCAATTTTCATTAAAATCCCTTTCTTATTGGTCCAAAACATCACTAGCAGAAACACATGAAGGGCTCAATATGCTCTCAGAACATGGTATTTTAGATTGGATTGAAATGGATTCAAAAATGGTTCTAGAGTGGCTGCACCCAAGAGAATCTGAGGGTCATTTATCTATCCCAATGTCAAAAATTGAAAATCAAAACTTATCAAAAAGAAATAAAATAGCTTCTGTTGTGGATTTAGTATCCTCTCAAAGCTGTCTTTTTTCCGATATGCTATTATATTTTGGAGAAGAAATAGGTGATTTTAGATGCAATAATTGCTCCACATGTACCCATGGGGATCCATCCTCCGAGAGAAATATTCAAAAAAGTATTTTTATATTAATTAGTAAAAAGGCTTTGAGTGTTCAGGAGATATCAAAATCCTTAAACCTACCGAATGATGTAATAGATAAAGCACTTGTTTCTGGTGTTGAACGTAATTTGTGGTCAAGTTCAAATAAAGGAGAATATTATCTATTATGAAAACATCAATTGTCTTTTTTGGAACCCCAGAGTTTGCAAGGGAAAGTCTATCGCGCCTAAACGATGACCCTAAGGTCAATATTAAAGGAGTTGTAAGTGCACCTGACCGTGAGTCAGGAAGAGGACTGCAAAGAAAACAATCAGAGGTCGCCGCTTTTGCAGCAGAACATAATATACCCTTATCTCAACCTCTTGATCTTGAAAATGATGATTTTATTAAAGTTTTAAAAGTGTGGAATGCTGAAGTATTTGTGGTTGTGGCATTTAGAAAGTTACCAAAAAATGTATGGTCAATTCCGAAATCAGGAACATTTAATATTCATGCCTCTCTTCTTCCCGCCTACAGAGGCGCAGCGCCAATCCAATGGGTCATCGCAAATGGAGAATTGTCAACCGGCGTGACATCCTTCTTTATTAATGACGTCATCGACTCCGGGGACGTAATATTGCAGCTCAAGGTAAAAATAGGTGAGAATGAAAGTGTTTCGTCATTGTATAATAGGCTTAAAATTGCGGGAGCATCTCTCGCATTAGACACAATTTTTACAATTTCTGGAGAAAAAAATATTAGAATTGAGCAAAAAACCGAAGGAATTGAAAAAAAAGCACCAAAAATATTTTCTGAATTTAGTCATCTTGAATTGTTAAACAATCTAAATGACATCCATAATAGAATTCGGGCCTGCGATGCATTCCCGGGAGCCAGTATTCCTATGATAAATGGCAATAATGGAAGAATTAAACTCTTTAAATCAGAAGTTATAAATAACTATGAATCAGAATTTTATAGTGATCATGTTAAACTGATAATTTCAGATAAAGAAATTATTATTACTCAAGTTGACAGAGCCTTAAAAATAGGCGCGGTACAATGGCCTGGTAAGCGTCGAATGGACACTTTTGAATTTGTCAAAGGATTCCGAGAAAGGGGTGTTTTTGAAATTAATGGGAAGAAAATAGCGTGAACCCTTGCGTAGGTTAGGTATTCGTGTATATTTGTTAAAGACCAAAACAATTAATCTTAAATCATTTAACAATGAACAAGGCACAACTAATCGATGCACTAGCTTCTGATGCTGGCATCTCTAAATCTCAAGCTAAGGCTGCTCTAGACTCTTTTACTAACTCTGTAGGGAAGGCTTTGGCTGGAGGAGACAAAGTTTCTTTAGTCGGATTCGGAACTTTTAGCGTTTCAAGAAGAAATGCACGCGAAGGACGTAATCCTCAAACTGGAAAGACTATTCAGATTGCTGCTAAAAACGTAGCTAAATTTAAAGCTGGCGCTGAATTAAGCGGTAAGCTTTAATTAGCCAAATATCACCTAAACAAAAAAGTCGCTTCGAAAGAAGCGACTTTTTTATGCGCATTACTTTTATAAATAAAATCTAAAGTCTCATTCTATCCTTCAGACATTTGATAAATCCTTTCGATAATATCAACGACTTTTAAACCCTCTAATGCATTTGTCGTAATCGGAGAATCCCCAGCTAAAACCGACATTACATTTTCATAGACATATATGTGATTTGCTGCAGAACCTTTATAATCTCCATAATTATTTGGCGGGTTGCTAGCCTTTAATACTGGCATGGTATAATTCTTAATATTACAGTGCACGACTTCATTCATGTACTGACCAGCAATTTTTATTGAGCCACTTTCCCCAATCACTGTTAAAGAACTCTCTAAATTGCTATCCCAAACGCTTGTAGAGTAATTTAAGGAACCCTTCCCTCCTCTGGCTAGATCAAAATGAACCATACCTGAGTCTTCAAAATCAATGGATTCTTTATGATTGAAATTATTAACATCCACATGTGTTGGATGTATATCTCCGAAAACCCAGTAAAGTATATCAATAAAATGAGAGAATTGTGTAAATAATGTTCCACCATCAAGCTTTTTTGAACCGTGCCAGTCACCATTCTTATAATATCTGTCATCTCGATTCCAAAAGCAATCAACATGAACCATATAGATGTCTCCAAGTTTCTTAGAGGAAATTATCTCTTTCAACCATTTAGAAGGCGGCGAATATCGATTTTGCATAACACCAAAAACGAATCGACCTTTTTGCAGTGCCTCATGCAAAACATTCTCTGCATCAGCACTCTTCAAAGACATTGGTTTCTCTATTATCGGGTGCGCTCCATATTTAATGGACTCAAGAGCGTGTTCTGCATGAAGCCCATTCGGGGTTGCGATAGCTACTACATCAATATCTTTTACCTCTTTAAAGAGAGATTCTGAATCTAGATAATGATCACAGTCATTGGAGACACCTAAATCCTCAATACTTTTTATATCACAAGTAGCCATGAGCCTAGCTCCTTCTGTCGCCTTAATCATCTCAATATGACGCTTACCAATTCTGCCGCAGCCAATAACAACAAACCTCACTTCTTTTTTCATAATCTTATGGTTGAACTCGAAATGAACTCCATTCTGAATTTGATTTTATCTCAAAAACTAATCTATCATGCATCCTACTTCTTCTACCCTGCCAGAATTCGATTTTTTCAAATGATAAACAATAACCACCCCAATCATCAGGGCAATCATAGTCTGCCATCGACTTAGATTTAAATAAATCAAATTTTAATTCTAAATCTGTTCGGGACTTTATTCTTTCAGACTGATTAGACGATAATGCTCCAAGTTGAGATAATTTAGGCCGTGACAAAAAGTATTTTTCACTATCAATTCTTGATATTTTTTTCACTTTTCCCTTTATTCTAATTTGACGCTCCATTTCTGGCCA
>CAJWXO010000071.1 GCA_913049755.1 uncultured Cryomorphaceae bacterium | reverse complement strand
TACATCCTGCAACCATGAGCACCCGCATTTTGCTATTGTCACAGGTAAAGCTCGACTTGATGTCGGCAAGCAGATTGTTACGGGGCCTGCTTTTCTACAAATTCTTGATATTCCAACTCCATTATTTCTTCCTTTTGCGTTTTTCCCAATAATGGAGAAGCGAGCATCTGGATTTATAATTCCAAAATTTTCAGATAAACGAGAATGGGGTTTGGGTCTAATTGGAGGTGGCTACTATTTGGCATTTAATGACCATTATGACTTAAGATTGACTGGAGATATTTATTCAAGAGGGTCTTGGGGTATTAAGGCCTCAAGTAATTATAAGTATAGGTATCGTTATTCCGGAAATTTAGGAGTCCAGATTAATAGAACAACTTTTGGAGACCCGAGAAATCAAAACTCAAGCCAGTTTCTGGATTCTAGAGATTTTAGAATTTCATGGAGTCATTCTCAAGACCCAAAAGCACATCCGACTCAACAATTTAATGCGCGGGTTGAATTGGCGACTGGCTCTTTTTTTAGAAACACAACTACTAATCCTGCAGATTTTCAAAAAAATGACATGTCATCATCGATTAGTTATTCAAAGCGATGGAAGGGTAGTCCTTTTAATTTAACTGCAGCAGCCCGGCACAGACAAAACAATCAAAATGGAACGCTTACATTGAGCTTGCCGGAACTAAACGTCGGTATGAGTAGAATTCAACCATTTGCTAGAAGGAGTCCAGTAGGAGCAACCCGTTGGTATGAAAAAATCGGAGTAACGTATTCAATGGCAGCAAAAAATCAAACACAGGGCTTGCTTTCCGAAATGACAACACCTTCAGTTTTTTTTAATTCTAATAGGTTGCGAGCTGGTGTCAATCATAAAGCTAATATGGGTACTAATGTAAAATTACTCCGATTTATAACTTTAAATCCTAATGCAACATATCAAGAAAGATGGTATCCTTATGCTTTGAATAGAGACTATGATACAATCTCTAATTCATTAGTGACAGATACTTTAAATGGATTTCATGCGGCTCGAGATTTTATGCTAAGTACCGGGGCTTCGACAACTATTTATGGAATATTCTCATTTAAAAAAGGTCCTGTAAAAGCCATAAGGCATGTGATGTACCCTTCTTTGAGTTGGCGATATGCGCCTGATTTTACGGATCCAGTTTGGAATTCGTTTCAAACTGTTCAAATTGATAGTATTGGAAATTCTCAAACTTTTAGTAAATATCAAGGTTTTATTTATGGTGCTCCTGGAGTTGGAAATCAAGGAGGGTTAAATTTTAGGTTAAGGAATACTCTTGATGGCAAGTGGCTAGGTTTTTCAGATTCAAATGACGTCAGAAAATTTAATCTGTTAGAGGACTTTACGCTTCAAACTAATTACAATCCTATTTTAATATCAAATCCCTTATCTCCTGTAAGCGTGAGAGCGAGTACGTCATTTTTAAAAAATAAAGTGAGAGTTTCTTATCAGGGTAATTATGATTGGTATTCGATAGACAGCAGTGGCTCCAGAACCGAGTCTTTTGCTTGGACTGATGGTCAAGGTCCTTTGCGTCCATCTTTGCATCAGCTTTCTATAGATTTAAGGTTCAGAGGAGGCAGTGCAGCAGGGCGCCCTGTAGTTCCATTAAATGAGTTTGGTCTTGAACAAGATCTGTACCCAGATTATTATGGTCCAATGAATTATATTGATTGGGCCGCGCCGTGGACTTTTAACATTGGTTATTCACTGCGTAAATCCACGAAATTAGAATCTATGGAAATGAAAACTATTCAAAGTTTACGTTTTGATGGTTCTTGGGAACCAACTGCAAATTGGCGTCTTGGTATTACCAGTGGATATGATATTCAAGAAAAAGATTTCACATACACTACAATTGATGTGTTAAGACAATTACACTGCTGGGAAATGCGCATAAGGTGGGTCCCATTTGGCTATGCAAGAAGTTACAACATTGGGATCGGAGTAAAAGCCCCACTGATGAGCGCTTTAAAGCTTGATAGAAGAAGAGGATTGGGAGATTATTAAGCGCTTAAATAAGATTAATCCAATTTTTTAAAATTCTGTCGCCACCTGGGGTCATGATACTTTCAGGATGAAACTGCAGTCCAAATGCCTTATTTTCTATCCATTCAGCGGCCATTAATATATTTGATTCGGAATGAATCAAGCCACTTGCATGGATAGATCGTTCATCCACAGCCCAGGAATGATAAAGTCCTATTTGGAAAGGGGGATCGATAGATCTGAATAGTTTTGAGTCTGACCCTACATTTTTAATAACATGCTCTTTACCATGTTGTGGATCGGTTAAATGAAATAGTTCACCTCCTTGATGAACAGCTATTGCTTGCATTCCAAGACATACTCCTAATATTGGGATTTTGCCAAAGCCTATTTTTAGTGATTCCATAAGACACCCTGAATCTTTAGGAAGTCCAGGGCCTGGTGAGAGAACCCATGCATCATAATTTGACAATTTATCAAGCGCTTTATCATCATCATTTCGAATAACATCAATAGAATCGACAAATGGCTCTATTTTATGATAGAGATTATAGGTAAATGAGTCTAAATTATCGAGTATTGCTATTCGCATGATTTGCAAATATAATTTATCAATATGGTTAATTTAAATATGAACAATTTATATTTAATATGTATCTGAGTTTTATGTTTTGAATTCAATAAGATTGACGATTTTGCAAAAAAAATATACTGATATGAAAGAAATAATAACTAGTCAAGAATCTCCTGAAGCGATTGGTCCATATAGCCAAGCTGTTCGGGCAGGTGATTTCCTCTATGTTTCAGGCCAAATAGCTTTAGATCATCTTACCGGTGAATTAAAAATGAACACGATAGCCGAAGAAGTTGAGTGTGTTTTAAGGAATTTGTGTGCTGTTCTAAAAGCTGGTGGTGCATTGCCTAAGGATGTAATAAAATGCAGTATTTTTCTATCAGAGATCGGCTTACTTGCTCAGGTCAACACCTATTATGCTCAAGTTTTTGCAGACTTATCCCCTGCCAGGGAAACAGTTGCAGTATCTGGTTTGCCAAAAGGGGTTCGGGTGGAGATATCTGCTATTGCATACCTACCTTTGAAATAATTAAAAATAGATAGAATACGATGGAATACGATGTTGTTGTTATTGGGTCAGGCCCAGGGGGATATGTTGCTGCCATTCGCGCGAGTCAGCTAGGGTTAAAAACTGCGATAGTGGAAAAGGAGAGCCTTGGAGGTGTCTGTTTGAATTGGGGGTGCATTCCTACAAAAGCATTGATTAAAAGTGCACAAGTTTTCGAGTATATTCAGCATGCTGAAGATTATGGTATATCTGTAAATGATGTTAAGCATGATTTCAATAAAGTCATTAAACGCAGTCGCGACGTCGCTCAGGATATGAGTAAAGGCGTTAATTTTTTGATGAAAAAAAATAAGATTGATGTAATAATGGGCTATGGTAAAGTGTTATCTGGTAAGAAGGTTGAAGTTAAAAGGGATGATTCAACAAAAATCTTATCAGCGAAAAATATTATTATCGCCACTGGAGGACGTTCTCGAGAATTACCATATTTAAAACAGGATGGGAAGAAGATCATCGGTTATCGCGAAGCCATGAACCTCCCAAAGCAACCTAAATCAATTTTGATTGTTGGATCTGGAGCAATAGGAGTTGAATTTGCCTATTTTTATAATGCAATGGGTTCAAAAGTTACGATCATGGAATACTTACCAAATATTGTCCCAAATGAAGATATAGAAGTCTCTAAGGCTTTAGAAAGTACGTTTAAAAAGAAAGGAATAGAGATACATACTTCGACCGAAGTAACGAATGTTGATACCTCTGGAAAAGCATGTGTTGTATCATATAAAAATTCAAAAGGTGATTCAAAAATAGATTGTGATATAGTTCTAAGCGCAGTAGGAGTATCTACTAATTTAGATAATTTGGGATTAGAGGCTTTAGGTATCAAGGCTGAAAATGATAGAGTTGTTGTTGACGACTTTTATAAAACAACAGCCCCGGGATATTTTGCAATTGGAGATATTGTCCATGGACCGGCTTTAGCTCACGTGGCATCTGCAGAGGGAATAATTTGTGTCGAGGGTATCGCTGGTCATAATCCGGAACCGTTGGATTATAACAATATTCCTGGCTGTACATATTGCTCTCCTGAAGTTGCTTCTGTTGGCATGTCTGAAAAGCAAGCACTTGATGCTGGTCATGAAATTAAAGTTGGTAAATTTCCCTTTAGTGCTTCTGGAAAAGCCTCGGCTGCAGGAGCCAAAGAGGGATTTGTTAAGATGATTTATGATGCTAAGTATGGGGAGCTTTTAGGTGCCCACATGATTGGATCTAACGTTACAGAAATGATCGCTGAGATTGTTGCAGTTCGTAAGCTAGAAACTACGGGAATGGAGCTTTTAAAGACTATTCATCCTCACCCGACTATGTCGGAAGCAATTATGGAGGCAACGGCTGCTGCCTATGGAGAAGTTATTCACTTATAAATGGATTTATGCCTGTAAGACTCCGCTCTGCTAATCTATTACATGGTTTTGAAAGGTTTTTGCTTTCCATTCCCAATTGGTCTTGTAATAGTGGAGAAATAATAGCGCTACTTGGTCCTTCAGGTTCTGGGAAATCAACATTTTTAAATATTCTTGGGGGAAGAGTTGTCCCTGATGAGGGAAAGGTTTGGTATGGTCCCAAAGCTCATGTTAGGGTCCCATTAGTTCCTGGTCACCAAAGGATTAGAATGGTAAGACAGGATTTTGGGCAAATGCCATATAAAACTGTTCGAGACAACCTATTAGAATTTGCAGGGATTCGTTCTCAAATGTCCGAGGATCGGGTGGTGAAAAAATGGATTAAGGAGTTGAATCTCGCCCCTTCTCTAGATGAAAAAGCTCGAGGTTTATCCGGAGGTGAATTGCAGCGACTCGCATTGGGTCAAGCCTTGATATCTCGACCGGGAGCATTGCTCTTAGATGAGCCCTTTAGTCACCTAGATCCGGCGCATAAGAGGCGGATGCAAGATATCTTGAAGATTTGGCAATCGAAATCTGGAGCATCAGTTGTAATGGTAGTTCATGATGTTAGAGATGCCATGGAGTGGGCAGATCGTATAGATGTTATGCAAGATGGAAGTATTGTTGAATCAGGAACTCCACAGCAAATTTATCATGGTCCTAAAACTTCATCAATGGCTCACGCTTTTGGCCGTGTGAACAATTTTGCCATCAATGAAGTTCATGATTCTTTAAGATCTCATAGTAAATCTTTTACAATAGGTAAAAAATGGTTTCTGAGACCTGAGTATTTAACGAAAAAAGATTTGCCTTCAAATTCAAAACTCATGGAATCAGAGTTTAGTGGAAATATGACAACGGAGATTTGGCAATCACCAAATAATTTAGTTTGGTATATACGCTCATAAAAAAAGCCAGCTAAAAGCTGGCTTTTTTATCGAATTCAGAATCTATTTAATTTTATCTACAACAGCTTTGAAAGCTTCTGGGTGATTCATTGCTAAGTCGGCTAAAACTTTGCGATTTAATTCGATGCTATTCGCATGAATCTTGCCCATTAACTGACTGTATGATAACCCGTGTAATCTTGCTCCTGCATTTATCCTAGTAATCCATAAAGCACGGAAATTACGTTTTTTTGTACGTCGATCTCGGTAAGCATATTGAAGACCTTTTTCAACAGCGTTCTTAGCGACTGTCCAAACATTTTTTCGGCGGCCAAAATAGCCTTTCGCCATTTGCATCACCTTTTTTCGGCGAGCTCTTGAAGCGACATTATTTACTGAACGTGGCATTTTATTTTATTTTTTTTGGTAACGCGGAGAA
>CAJWXO010000070.1 GCA_913049755.1 uncultured Cryomorphaceae bacterium | reverse complement strand
CATCTTTTTTTTTGGCATAATTGCCTGGTATAGATGTAATTATGTAAATAGAACAACTATTAAAGGGGGTGATTTTTTAAAAGATCTACCATCAAAAAATGTTTTATTCGTAAGTAATCACCAGACATACTTTATGGATGCTGCGGCACTTATTCTAGTTTTTAGTCACGTTAAGAATAAAGTTTTTGATCGATCCGATAAATTTTGGCCTCTGGCCGTCCCTAAGCTTAATGTTTTTTTTATTGCTGCCAAGGAGACCATGAAATCTGGGATTCTGCCCCGGCTTTTGGCTTTAGCAGGATCAGTTTCCATAAAAAGGACCTGGAGAGAGTCTGGTAAGGCAGTTAAGCGCAATGCTGACCCAAAGGATTTGGATAAAATTAGAGATGCGATTTCTTCTGGTTGGGTAATCACCTTTCCTCAAGGTTCTACGAAACCTTTTATTGAGGGCAGGAGGGGTACAGCTCATATTGTAAAAGAAGTAAACCCCATAGTAGTTCCTGTTGTCATAAATGGTTTTCGTCGGGCTTTCGATAAAAAAGGTCTAAGAATAAAAAAGACGGGAACGCAGTTAAGAATTGAATTTAAAAAACCTATTCAATTTAAAGCTGAAGACAGCGTTAAGAATATTTTAGATGAAATCATGGATAGAATTGAACAGTCTTCAAAGTATAAAGCTTTTCGTAAATTTGACACACCAAACAAAATACCTAAAGAATGAAACAGATTATATTATTTTTTTTAATCACAGGAGTTTCTCTAAGTTGCTCTGATGGTATTTTACCTGAGGATTCAACTTTTGATACACGTAATGTTGTTTTAAATCACTTTTTTTATTTTAACGATGAAGTGATTGATACCTCCAAGATATTTACACTTGGTAACTCCAGAATTGTTTTGAAAGATGTTTCAATTGCATTTGGGGGATATTACTTTACTGATCATTTAACGGACACCGTGACCCCGGATGATATGGATACAACAGGATATTCATTTGATCCAAATGTAGCCTCTTTAAAATTCGGTACAGCATCGAGACTTTTTAAGCTAGATAAAGGAGTATATCAAGGTGTTCATCACTTTAAAATGGGCGTTGACTCATCTATTACTGCTGATTATAAAGAATTCCCTGAGTCACACCCAATGAATAATCCTGGACTGAATAGGGGTGCAGGTGAAGGATATAATTCATTGTACATTAATGGGCTGTACAAAGAAATAGGAGATACTTTGAGTGCAGAACCAAATTTGCCTTTTACATACAGGGTTTCAGATGCAGTTCTAGATCTTTGGTGGAATAAGCCAACTTCGTTCAATGTTGTTGCAAGTATGGATGTGAATATAAATATTGTCTGGAATATAGACCGATTACTTCAAGGGCTAGACCCCACAATTATTGATAATATTGAATGTAACTCAGGGGACCCAATAGATCTTTTACTCGCAGAGTCTTTAATGGCAAATATTTTACCTTCATACCAGATACAACTCTAAGTATAGTTTGAATATGAATGTTCATTTCATTGCTATCGGAGGTAGTGCAATGCATAACCTTGCATTGGCCTTACATGAAAGGGGCGATGCATTAATCACAGGTAGTGATGATGCTATTTTTGAACCGTCAAAATCCAGATTATCAAGAGCGGGAATATTACCCGAGAGGGAAGGGTGGTATCAAGAGAGAATTCACAATAGCCTAGATGCTGTAATTATAGGTATGCATGCCAAAAAAGATAATCCAGAATTATTAAAGGCTAAAAAAATAGGATTGAAAATATACTCTTATCCTGAATTCTTATTTGAGTCAACAAAATATAAAACTCGAGTAGTTATTGGCGGAAGTCATGGTAAAACATCTACTACGTCCATGTTACTTCATAGTTTGAAACTATCAAATTTAAATGTCGATTATATGGTTGGTGCGCAGCTTGAGGGTTATGATACCATGGTACGGCTTTCTATTGATTCTGAATGGGCTGTTTTTGAGGGTGACGAGTATTTGTCTTCACCAATAGACTTAAGGCCTAAATTCCATCTCTACAGGGCTAATGTTGCCATTCTCACGGGAATGGCTTGGGATCACATTAATGTTTTTCCAACTTTGGAGAAGTATAAAATTGCTTTCAGTGATTTTTTAAAAAGCATGGAACCAGGAGGAACATTAATATATAATTCTGATGATGTTGAGTTAAAGGATTTAGTCCTTGAGGATAATAGTCCCATTAGAAAAATACCTTACAGTATACCTGAATATCGCATTGATGGTGTTAAATGGGTGTGGTGCACTCCGCAAGGTGATTTGAATCTCAATTTTATTGGTAAACATAATTTAAGTAATGCTGAAGGGGCAAGATGGTTAGCTCAAGAAATGGGAATCCAGGCAGAGGAGTTTTATGATGCAATATCAAGTTTTAAAGGGGCAGAGAGACGTTTAGAGATCTTAAGACAAGGAAAAAATCGATCTGTTCATTTAGATTTTGCACATGCTCCAAGCAAGGTAAGAGCTACAGTTGAGGCTTATGTTGAAACATTCCCAAAGACAATAAAAATTGGACTTCTTGAACTTCATACTTTTAGTAGTTTAAACCCTGATTTTATTTCAGGTTATCATGATATCCTGAGCGGTTTAGATCAAGCTATAGTTTTTTATGATCCAAAAGCTGTTGCTCATAAAAGTCTCCCAGAGTTGGAAAAGAGCACTGTGGAGTCTGCATTTGGGAAGGGTGTCAAAGTTTTGACAAATATTGATGAATTGCTAAATATTTTTGAGAACCTCCCGATTTCATGCAACCTTTTGGTAATGTCATCCGGTAATCTTGGGGGATTTGATATTAGGACATATTCAGAAAAATGGGCCTCATAGAATGAGTCTTAAAAATCCAAGTTAGTGCCTAAACTTAAGGTCCAAATGTTTCTTATTCGACGATCACTTTTATTAATGGCTATTTGAGGTCCTAAAGATATTTCGATCGGTTTAAAAGATGTTACGGATTTCAATAATTTCTTTACGTTCTTATTGCTTTTGTAGTCAAAATCACTGACCCATATTTTTTTATGTAACCTCATCATTCCAAATATTTTGAAGGATGGCATAAATCCGCTGAAATCGACTATTTGATTTAATAATGGATCCATATAGCTCCCAGAACTAAAACCATAGGCTGCAAATGCCCCCAGGTCAAAAGTATGTTGAGATCCAAATAAAAAGCACTCTATATTCAATGCATTGGAATACATGATGTCTGTAACAAAACTAGGTTCCAATTCACTTTTTGAAACTTGTCTGATAAACTGAAATATATATCCAGTTGAAAAGTGTGAATTTATCGGTGTGCTAAGGGAGAGATAAAACACGTTTCCATTGTTTTGATTTTCTATTACCGTTTTGATGGAGTTTATACTGTACTTTCCTGTTCCTAAGCCAATTTTTATTTTTCTATTTTCTAAAATCGAAATTCTAGTCTGTTCAACAGCTAGCGCTTTTTCATTATTTTCTTTTAAACCGTCTCTTTTAAAATTCTGAGCAAAGATAATGCAAGGAAAAAAGATTAGAAGAAATATTAGTTTCATTCTTCTAAGAGCTTTCTCTGAATTTCATCCATTTCAAAGAAGTCAATACTTTCTCTATAAGTTGGAACAATCGGGAGATCCTCTTCAAATAGTGTCATGAGGCTTTCCTTAACGATAATTATGAAGCTCATATTATCCTCTAACACCTGAGATTGATAGCCTGTTAATAATTCCTTATTATCAAATTCCTCAACTATTAAAAGATTTAAAATTATGTGCTGGTTCTTATGTTTTGAGATAAGTTTTGTTAACTCATGAAAATCCTCAGAGGTATAGAAGTCTTCACCGAACTTGATATGAATATAGCTTGACTTTAGTTCAACTTTATATGACATTGTTATTGAACATTTTTTGTTTTAGAAGCAAGTAAATAAAGTACAGACATTCTAAGGGCAACACCGTTCTGAACTTGATCAAGAATAATAGAATATTCTGAATCTGCAACTTCAGAGGATATTTCCACTCCTCTATTAATAGGGCCGGGGTGCATAATTAGTGGTATCTCTTTCAGAGATAGCAGTTTCTCCATGGTTATTCCATATCTCATTTGATATTCACGAATTGAAGGGAAGTAAGATCGATCCATTCTTTCATGTTGGACTCTAAGAATATTTGCTGCATCTGCCCATTCTAATGCTTTGTTAATATCATCAAAAACCTCAACATTAAGCGAATAAATATTTCTCGGTACCAAGGATTGTGGGCCACAAACTGCAACTTTTGCCCCAAGTTTTTGTAAACAATAAATATTGCTAATTGCAACTCTTGAATGTGAAATATCGCCAATAATTACAATTCTCTTGTTTTTTAAGTCATTTAGTTTCTCTTGGATGGAAAAAGCGTCTAAGAGTGCTTGAGTTGGGTGCTCATGAGTGCCATCTCCAGCGTTGATTATTTGAGCATCAATATGCTTGCTTAAAAATATAGCTGAACCTGGTTCTGGATGTCTTAAAACAACTATATCTACCTGCATTGCAAGAATATTTTTGATCGTATCCACAAGTGACTCTCCTTTACTTAAAGAGGAGCTTGAGGCTGAAAAGTTTATTACATCAGCAGATAAACGCTTTTCCGCAAGTTCGAAGCTAAGCCGGGTTCTTGTTGAGTTTTCAAAAAATAGATTTGCAACTGTAATATCTCTAAGAGATGGAACTTTTTTTATTGGCCGATTAATAATCTCCTTAAATTTTTTTGTCCAATGAAAAATTAAATGGATATCACCCGGAGTTAAATCCTTAATTCCTAGAAGGTTGTTTGTACTTAGTTCAGCGCTTTTCAGCATGGGAGGAGTTTTCAATCAATACTTTCGGGGAAAAAACATCAGACCAATCTAATATGACACGTTCATCTGCAATGGCATCTACGCGATACCCCGTATAATCTGGCTGGATAGGTAATTCCCGAGAAAATCTGCGATCAATTAGTACACAAAGCTCAATTTTTGATGGTCTACCATAGTCACCTAAGGCATCTAAAGCAGCGCGAGCAGATCTTCCAGTATACAAAACGTCATCGATAAATATTACCCGTTTCCCTTCAATAAGGACGGACATATCATTAGGATTGGCGTTAATCGGTTCATTTCGTCTTCTGAAATCATCACGATGAAATGTGCTATCCAAAGATCCACTTTGAACTTTGTTGATGTTAAAATCTCGTTCTAATCTAGATATAATAGCACCTGCTAATTGCGTTCCACGTGGCTGGAGTCCAACAATAACGGTATTATTCCAAGGGAAATGCGTCTCATTTAGTTGACAACAAATTCTATTCAGTGTAAAATCACTTTCCCTAGAATTCAAGAAAACTTTTTGTGCCATCTACAGTAAAGATAAAATTTTGAGAGCAATGTTGTACACTAAAATAATTAGATAAGCTGAATAGGATGAATCCTACCGAAAAGAGTATCTGAAATATTTGATAAACTCAATGTTACTGATTCGCTTTAGGAGTTCATGGATATTAAAAATTCCTCATTGTTCAAGGTTTTACTCATCCTGTCATGAAGAAATTGCATCGCTTCAACTGGCGTCATATCAGCAAGGTGTCGCCTAAGAATATACATCCTTGAAAGAACATCGCTTGAAAGTAATAAATCTTCTTTTCGAGTTCCTGAGGCGATTAGATCAATTGCAGGATAAATTCTTCGATTTGAAATTTTTCTATCTAACTGCATTTCCATATTTCCTGTTCCTTTGAACTCTTCATAGATTACTTCATCCATTTTTGAACCAGTTTCAATAAGAGCAGTTGCAAGAATTGTTAAAGATCCTCCTTCTTCTATATTTCTTGCGGCACCAAAAAATCGCTTGGGTCGATGCAAAGCATTGGCATCGACTCCTCCTGAGA
>CAJWXO010000069.1 GCA_913049755.1 uncultured Cryomorphaceae bacterium | reverse complement strand
TACCTATAAAAAAGATATTGCATTAATTTTATATGATTCCAATTGGCATAAAGGTGTGTTAGGAATAGTTGCTCAACGCATGGTCGAACTTTTTCATAAACCTACCATTGTGCTCACTGAGAACGATGGTGTTATTTCAGGAAGTGCAAGATCAGTGCCTGGATTAAACATTTACGATGCGATAGAAAGCTCATCAAAATACATACTCCAATTTGGAGGGCATCATGCCGCCGCCGGACTTACCTTGACTCCACGTAACCTTGACTCATTTAGAAAGGAATTCAATATTTCGGTAAATAAGCACTGGCAAAAAGAGAAAAGAGCTCCAGAAATATTAATTGATACAGCTGCAAAACCAGAGGATTTAAACAAAGATCTTTGTCTTTTGCTCGATAAGCTAGCTCCTTTTGGGATGGGTAATAAATCTCCCGTTTGGGGACTATTTGAAGTCACAATGGAGAAGACTTCATATATGTCTTCAAACAAACATTTAAGGACTCTCTTAACGAACCCCATATCTCGCAAACAGATTCCGGCAATAGGATTTGGTTGGGGATCATTTCGTCCAAAAAATAAGCTGGTTAATGCCGCGGTAATATTAGAATGGAATTACTTTAGAGGTGAGCGGCAACTACAAGCTCGAATAATTGATATTCAAAATGTCATGTAAATGGGAGGGAAAAATAAGCTTGCACGATTTAAAGAACTTGATGAATTGAGTCGAGTTATTCAACCAACTAAAGATGATGTCTTGAAAGGGATTTCACTACGTGGTAAATGGAATTCAGATTTTTTTAAAAATGAAAACCCAATTATTGTTGAACTAGGATGTGGAAGAGCAGAGTACTGTACTGAGCTTGGATACCGAAATAAAAATCAAAATTTTATTGGCGTTGATATTAAAGGAGCTCGAATTTGGTATGGTGCCAAAAAAGTTATTTCTGAAAAAATGGATAACGTTGGATTTTTGCGAACGAGAATTGAATGGATAAAGCATTGTTTTAGCCCAGGAGAAATCGATGAGATTTGGATAACATTTCCTGACCCACAAATAAAATTTCAAAGAGCTAAACATCGAATGGTGAGTCCAGACTTTTTATCTGTTTATCAAACTCTACTTAAACCTGGAGGAGTAATTCATTTGAAATCGGACAGTGAATTTCTTCACGGTTACTTGCATGGAATAATCAAAGTTTGTGAATTTGAGATTCATGAATCCTACCATGATATCTATAATCAATTATCCGATAAACCGGAACATAATGCATTTGCGGTAAAAACGTTTTATGAGAAAATTTGGATCAATAGCGGTAAACCAATTAACTATTTAAAATTCTCATTTCCTGATTAAAAAATATGTCATTACCAAAAAGTTTTTATGATAATATTTATCAAATAGTTAAAAAAATTCCATTTGGTCGAGTTACATCTTATGGTGCAATTGCCCAAGCATTAGGTTCAAAAGGTTCAGCGCGAATAATTGGGTTCGCAATGAATAGGAGTCATCACTTAACAAATATCCCAGCTCATCGAGTTGTTAATAGAGTGGGTGTCCTAACGGGAAAACATCATTTCAAGAGCATCAATGAGATGGAATCCCTTTTAACCCAAGAAGGGATCCTAGTGGTCAATAATAAAATTCAAAACTTCCAAAAACATTTTTGGGACCCGATATCTGAACTCTCTGAATTCCATTAACTAATAAACTGTGGCAATTGAGTTATAACTTAGTCTGTTGTTTTAAATAAAAGTATATTCACTGAAATAAAATGAAACGTTTACTATACTTCTTTATTCAAGGATTACTTTACACAAGTCCCGTGGCCATCACGTTTTATTTTTTGTGGACAGTATTAAGCTATTTAGATGATTTAATCCCCTCAAATATTCCTGGCATAGGGCTTTTAACATTGATTGTAGTAATTACTTTTATTGGTTTCATTGGCGGATTTACATTAAAGTTTCGATTTGTAAAGTTCTTAGATGAAATGCTTAAAACTGTACCACTTGTTAAGATTATATATTCATCAGTAAGTGACGTAATGAAATCGCTAACTGGTAAGAAAAAAGGCTTTCAACAACCAGTTCTTCTAAGGCTTTCATTAAAAGAAGAAGTTCGCAGAGTTGGTTTTATCACTGATGAAAGCCTAAGCGATCTCGGAAATTTAAATGATGAACTTATTACTGTTTATGTCCCTCATTCACTTGCTATTTCTGGGCAGGTATTCGTCGTCCCTAAGAGTTATGTTGAACCACTAGATGCAAGTTCAACCGAAATAATGAAATACATCATTGCTGGAGGGGTAACGGGCGGAAAATGAATTATCTTATGAAGAATCACTTATTATTGATCAGCGTGCTTGTCTTCTTTAATACAAGCTGTCAGAACAAATCAATTGAATTTTCAAATACAAATATGATTACAAAAGATCCGCACTCTTTTGCTGATCCTGAAAAGGCAGTAGTAAATCATTTAGACCTTGATCTTAAGGCCAATTTTAATGAAAACATTCTTTCGGGAACTGCTACGATAAGTTTTAAATGTCTGGATGCTGACACTATTCGTCTGGATACATATGATTTAATCATAAAAAAAATAGAGGCATTAAATTCTAAAGATATTATACCTCTTGATTTTCACTTAGGGCAAAATGATCCAACTTTAGGAACAGAGCTATTGATTTTTCCTCAAAAAAAAATCACTGGAAATTATACCATAATTGTCTCATACGAGACAAGCCCAAATGCAAAAGCTCTACAATGGTTAACCCCAGAGCAGACAAATGGAAAAACCAAACCCTTTCTATTTACTCAAAGTCAAGCAATATTAGCTAGAACCTGGATACCATTACAAGACAGTCCAGGAATACGATTCACATATAAAGCTAAAATTCAAGCCCCTAGAGGTATGATGGCATTAATGAGCGCCTCCAACCCTACTGAATTATCAGATGACGGTAGCTATGAATTTGAAATGAATGAACCCATCCCAAGCTATCTTATGGCGCTGGCTATAGGAGATCTCGCTTTCCAATCTACCGGTCCTAGAACTGCGGTATACTCCGAACCTTCAATGTTAAAGTCGGCAGCATGGGAATTTGCCGAGACGGAAAAAATGATCTTAGCAGCAGAAAAACTTTATGGTCCCTATCAATGGGAGAGATATGACTTACTTGTGCTTCCAGCATCTTTCCCTTTTGGTGGAATGGAAAATCCCAGGCTAACGTTTTTAACTCCAACTGTGATAGCAGGTGATCGCTCTCTAGTTGCTTTAATTGCTCATGAATTGGCCCATTCATGGAGCGGTAATTTAGTTACTAATGGGACATGGAATGACTTCTGGCTAAATGAGGGATTTACGGTGTATTTTGAAAATAGAATTATGGAGTCCGTATATGGAAAAGGGTATTCTGATATGCTAAGAAAACTCTCCTACTCAGATTTAAAATCCGAAATCAAAGAATTCATGAATTCCAAACCCAATGACACAAAATTATCCATTGATTTGGTAGGGCGAAATCCTGATGACGGAGTAACTACAATTGCTTATGATAAGGGCTTTCACTTATTATTGGTCATTGAAAATCTAGTTGGGCGTGAAAAATTTGATTTGTTTTTAAAAAACTACTTTAAAACATATAAATTCAAATCAATCACAACATCAGAATTCGTTAAATATTTAATGAATAACTTATTGAACGAAAAGCAATGGGAAATGGCTGATTTGGAAAACTGGATATATGGTACTGGATTGCCTGATAATTGCCCAAAAGTTCATCCTAAAAGATTTTCAGCTGTTGAAAATGCTATCGAAAATATTCTGATTAATCCGGAATACCCTTTTAATAGTTCTGAATGGAGCACACATGAATGGCTCCATTTTTTAAATATTTTAGGGGAAAATGAAATTGCTCAAAACGACCTAGTCAAGCTAGATAGTCGATTTAATTTCACGAATGCTCAAAATTCTGAAATACTATCAGCTTGGTTCGTAATTGCAATCCCCCAAAATTATGAGAATCAATATTTTAATAAAAAGATCGAGGAATTCCTCGTTAAAGTAGGACGAAGAAAATTTCTTACCCCAATATATCAAGCACTAATTCATTCTGGTAGAGAGGAGTTTGCTAAACAGGTTTATTTCAAAGCAAGAGAAGGGTATCACTCAGTAGCTCAAGAAACATTAGATGATCTGTTTAAATGAGGCTATCCACAGATTACTTTTGAGAATAAATTAATTCAATTTTAAATCTACAAAATTCGGTTCAGCTTTTTGAAAAGGCTATTTCTTATCGCAATCAAGTCATTAAAGTCTTTCAACTGAACTAGTCTTTCTTTTTCATTTGTGGTTTTCCCTAATATCGACTGCTTTTCTGATATCATTTCTTTTAATTTTATTTCCTTAAACCTAAAGACGGATTCAAGTACATGATTTGAAAGTTTCTCTTCCCTTTTCGGTATATGTATATTCTTTTTTTTCCAATCAGCAAGAACATATTTGTCTACTAACAATTCAGCAACGATGGCAGCAACTTCAGAGTCCTTAGATCGTATAAAGTGATGAGCGTCAAGTAACTTTCCATCCTTATCAAATGCTGTCTTTAAATCAGCATAAATGATTTTATATGTAGGAAATATAAACTCTAGCTGATCGAAATTCAATTCATTTAAAATAAATTCCCCAGCTCTCCCAATAAATGGGTCATCATCTGGAATTTCAATTTTAACTTCATCAATTCCATTGAGCAATAATATCTGCATTAACGTATCTTCTGCAGAAGGAGGTCGTGTATCTATTGCCTCCTTTTTTTCAACTACCATTGAATCGTTAAGAGGCAACTCTTGACGTTGCTTTTGAATTTTTCTATTCCCTGAGTCTATTATACGATTTAGCTCTAAAAAGAGACTTTTCTCTTCAATTTCTAGTCTTTTTGCAGAATCCTTTATGTATACTTCCCTTAAAATTGCATCAGGGATCTTGGCAATACTCTGAACAATATCTCTGACCATTTCTGCCCTCTGAATTGGATCATCTGCAGCAACCTGAATTAATGACTCTAATTTAAACTGAATGAAATCTAGTTCTTTAGTTTTTAAATAATCGCGTAACCCTTCAGGTTCCATTGCTTTCGCTAGAGTATCAGGGTCTTGACCTTCTGGAAGAGGAACTACTCTCACTAGCATGCCTTCTTCAAGTAGCAGGTCTATACCTCTGAATGATGCCCTTACTCCTGCTGCATCCCCATCATAAAGTAAAGTGACATTTCTTGTTAGTCGTTTTAATAAACGTATCTGTTCTATGGTTAAAGCTGTTCCAGAGGTAGAAACTACATCCTCAATACCATGCTGAGAAAGAGAGATGACATCTGTATAACCTTCAACTAGATAACATTGATCATTTCGAACAATCATCTTTTTTGCTTGGAAAAGGCCGTATAATACTTTACTCTTATAATATATTTGAGATTCAGGACTATTTAAATATTTCGCAGTTTTAGCTTTAGTCTTTAATGTTCTTCCACCAAAACCGATTATTCTTCCACTCATACTATGAATAGGGAACATAACCCTACCCCAAAATCTATCAATATATGAACCGTCCTCACGACGTATTGAAAGACCTGTTTGCTCAATCACCTCTGGCTGATATCCAGAATCAATTGCAATATCACTAAAGTTCGATCTTCCCTCGAGATGAAATCCTAATTCAAATTTCCTGATAGTCTCGTCGGTAAAGCCCCTTTCCCGAAAATAAGCTAAGCCAATTGACCTCCCTAGATCATCTTCCCAGAGCCATTGGCTAAACGTTTTCAAAGCAAATGTGTTTACTGCTAATAAACTCTCGCGAATATTTCTATTTTCATCTTCTTCCTCAGAATTAGCTTCTTCTTCAATTTCAATATGGTATTTCTTTGCGATCCATCGAAGAGCATCTGGATAGGTCATTTGCTCATGTTCCATTAAGAAAGTAACTGCTGAACCACCTTTTCCAGAAGAGAAATCCTTAAAAATTTGTTTTGAGGGAACTACATAAAATGAAGGTGTTTTTTCATTTGAGAAAGGACTCAA
>CAJWXO010000068.1 GCA_913049755.1 uncultured Cryomorphaceae bacterium | reverse complement strand
AATAAAAGCGCAGTTCTTGCGAGTTTCTACATAACTCATCATGTTCAGTAAACTGAATAAATTATTACGATAATATTTTAGAGGATTTTCAACAGATTCACCAACTGCCTTGAATGCCGCAAAATGGATAATCCCATCAAAGTTTTGATTTTTTAAATAATCATGACACTTACTTTTATCTGAAAGATCTAAATCAATCCATTCTGGTCTTTGCCCACAAATACTTTCGATGCCATCCAATACTTTTTCTTCACTATTGCTAAGATCATCTATAATAGTGACATCATAATTCCGATCGATGAGCTCCACCACCGTATGAGAGCCGATATAACCTAAACCTCCGGAGACCAATATTTTTTTCATTTTTTCCTGAAATTTTCGAAGTCTCGGTGCTCCTGTTTGTTAAGATCATCCTTAGATAATTTTCGAAATGCTTCGTATGTTTTTTTTAAGCCTTCAGTCCTTGTAGTTTTTGGAGACCACTTTAATATCTCTTTTGCCTTTGATATATCCGGTTGTCTTTGTGTAGGATCATCCTCTGGGAGTTCTTTAAAAAGGATTTTCTGTTTGGTATTGGTTAATTCAATTATCTCTTCAGCGAAATTCAATATCGATATTTCATCGGGATTACCAAGATTAACAGGACTGACATGATCACTGTGCAGCAGTTTATAAATTCCATCTACTAAATCGTCGACATAACAAAAACTTCTCGTCTGCGAACCATTTCCAAACACGGTTAAATCTTCACCCCTGAGAGCTTGTCCTATGAATGCTGGTAAAACACGACCGTCATTGAGTCGCATTCTAGGGCCGTAGGTATTAAATATCCTTGCAATACGTGTTTCCAATCCATGATAAGTATGATAGGCCATAGTTATGGCCTCTTGAAAGCGCTTGGCTTCATCATATACACCTCTTGGGCCTATCGGGTTAACGTGACCCCAGTAATTTTCAGTCTGCGGATGTACCTGAGGGTCTCCATAAACTTCAGAGGTTGATGCAATAAGTATTCTAGCTCCTTTGCTACGTGCTAGGCCCAGGCAATTATGTGTTCCAAGGGAGCCAACTTTCAACGTTTGAATAGGTATTTTTAGATAGTCAATAGGTGAGGCAGGGCTCGCGAAATGTAGGATAAAGTCTAATTCTCCTTCAAGCGTTATATGCTCGGTTATATCATGATTCACAAAGGTGAACGCAGATAATTTTTCTAGATGAACAATATTTTTTAAATCTCCAGTGATTAGATTATCCATTGCCAAAACCTCATAGTTTTTATTTATGAAATAATCGCAAAGATGAGAACCGAGAAAACCAGCAGCGCCTGTGATTAGTATACGTGGCATATATTTTTATTTTATGCCAATTCCGGCATAAGTGAAACCATTAGACCTCAATTCAGAACTTTCGTAAATATTTCGGCCATCAAACAATATGGGAGACTTTAATTCATCTCTAACTTTTTCCCAGTCAGGAGATCGGAATTCTCGCCATTCCGTCAGTAACAAAAGTGCGTCAGCATTTTTAAGAGCAGTGTAAGCATCTTTTGAATAAGTTATCTTTTTTCCCAGAATCTTTTTTGCTTCATTAATAGCTACGGGATCATAAGCACAAACAGTTGCTCCTCTTCTGGTGAGTTCATCTGCTATCACTAATGATGGCGCTTCTCTCATGTCGTCAGTTTCTGGTTTAAAGCTCAAGCCCCAAAAAGCAAAATGTTTTCCTTTTAGATTTTCTCCAAACTCTTTAATTATTTTTTTTATCAATATGAGCTTCTGGTCTCTGTTTACATCCTCGACTGCCTGAAGAATACGAAGACCATGACCGAGCTCTTCGCCACTTTTAACTAGGGCCTTGACATCTTTAGGAAAACATGAACCTCCATACCCAATTCCTGGATAGATGAAACTATTTCCTATTCGCGCGTCACTTCCAATACCTTTTCTAACATTGTTCACATCAGCACCTGTCAACTCGCAAAGGTTTGCAATATCATTGATGAACGATATCTTAGTGGCTAGCATGGCATTGGCGGCGTATTTAGTCATCTCTGCAGAGGCAATGTCCATAAAAATTAGAGGGTGACCATTGAGAATAAAAGGTTTGTATAGGGCGTTCAATATCCTCTTTGCCTCATCTGAGTCTACTCCACAGACGATACGGTCGGGTCTCATAAAATCATCTATCGCCGCACCTTCCTTTAGAAATTCTGGATTAGAGGCCACGTCGATTGAAAATTCAACTTCCCTTTTTTGTAATTCTACATCAATTGCATTCTTTACTTTTAAAGCAGTCCCTACAGGGACAGTAGACTTAGTGACTGCTACAAGGTAGTCACTGGAATAGATGCCTATTTCTGAGGCAACAGAGATAACATATTTTAAATCTGCACTTCCATCTTCTCCAGGAGGAGTCCCTACTGCTATAAAAGCCACTTTAGATTCAGAAATAACGTCTTTTAACGATGTCGAAAAACTTAGTCTTCCGGATTTAAGATTTTTGTTCACTATATCTTGTAAACCGGGCTCGTAAATGGGTAAAATTCCTTTTTGTAAGTTGTTAATCTTGTCATGATTGGTATCCACACAGGTGACTTGCATACCAACATCAGCGAGGCAAGCTCCTGTTACTAAACCAACATACCCAGTACCGATAACTGTAACTTTCATAAACTCACAATATTTTCTAAGGCAAATGTATCTAATATAATTTATGTCTTTGCTGATATTTTACTCTCTTTTTATAACATGTTCTTAATGTTTAAGTTATATATGAAACCGTCCGTACTTTCGTTATAAATAGCAGAAGACAGAAAAAGGAATCTTTTGAACCAATTTGTATAATATGAAAACTATAATTCTTGGGCCTTGCGTGATGGAATCATTCTCTTTACTCGATGAAGTGGGAGCTTTTGTTCATGAAATTCAGTCTAAGTATCCAGAATTCAATTTTGTTTTTAAGAGCTCATTTGATAAGGCCAATAGAACTAGTCATGATTCGTTTAGAGGTCCAGGACTAGAGAAGGGGATGCTGTGGATGTCAGATTTAAAGTTAAAATATGGTTTAAAAGTGACTAGTGACATTCATGAGGCGCATCAAGCTTCCCCTGCTGGCCAGGTGCTTGACATCATCCAAATCCCTGCATTTTTATGTCGCCAAACAGATATGTTAAAAGCTTCTTGTGCTACTGGAAAGCATGTCAATGTAAAAAAAGGGCAATTTTTAAGTGGTAAAGACATGAAAAATGTTGCCCAGAAGCTCGAAAGCTTTGGTGCATCGTCTTTTGGTTTGATGGAGAGAGGGAATATTTTTGGATACAATAATTTGATTGTAGATTTTACCAATATCCTAGAAATGAAGAAATTTTGTAACCAAGTTATTATGGACTGTACTCATTCGGTCCAAAAACCTGGAGGGTTAGGTGAGAAGAGTGGAGGGAATCGAGAATATGTTCCTTACATGGCCAAAGCGGCGAAAGCATTTGATGTAGATGGTTATTTTTTCGAGATCCATCCCGATCCGGATAATGCTTTAAGTGATGGTCTTAACATGGTTAAATTAGAAAACGTAGAGGATATAATAAAGAGTCTATTGTGATAAAAATGCTAGTTACTGATGTTGATGGAGTCTTGACTGATGGTAACCTCCACCTTGGACCCAGTGGAGAGTACAAGGTGTTTAATGTTAAGGATGGGATGGGTGCAAATCTTCTAAAGTCAAACGGTTTAATATTGGCAGCAATAAGTGGAAGAAAATCAGTTTATACAGAGCAGAGGCTCAAAGAAATGGGTTTTGATCATATTTTCTTGGGCGTGAAAGATAAATTATCTGTATTCAAAGAGTTAAAATCACAAATGATCCTGAGCTTCGAGGAGATTGGTTTTACAGGCGATGATTTGAATGATCTGGATTGTTTGAATCAATCAGGATTGTCTTTTGCTCCCAAAGGTGCGGCAAGTCAGGTTTTAAATACTGTAGACTACGTTACGGAAAACACAGGTGGAGAAGGATACTTTCGGGAAGTGTGTGAATATATATTGTCTAAAGAAAAAATAAATTTCAATGAATCATTTAAAAGCGGCAATTGATGTTTTTGATATTGAATTAGAGCAACTAAACCTTGCTTTGGATCGGTTAAAACAAAATAGAGAATTCAATTCTTTGGTTGATTATTTATGTAAAACCAACTGCAGGATTGTTGTAATTGGGATGGGTAAGTCTGGGCATGTTGGAGGTAAGATATCGGCATCATTGGCCTCAACAGGCACTTTTTCTTTTTTTTTACATCCAGCAGAGGCCTATCACGGGGATTTGGGGATGATAGGAAAAGATGATTGTATTTTATTGCTTTCCAATTCAGGAGAAACAGAAGAAATATTGAGATTATTTCCATTCATTAAATCCAATGGAAACAAAACGGTTTCAATCGTTGGAAATATAAATTCAACATTGGCTAAAAATTCTGACTGGATCTTAGATGCTTCGGTGCTTAAAGAGGCGTGTGCTATTAATCTGGCTCCTACGTCAAGTTCTACTTTGAGTTTGATTTTAGGTGATTGTTTAACTGTCTCTTTGATGAAAGCAAAGAAATTTCAGCGTAATGATTTTGCAAGGCTTCATCCTGGTGGATTTTTAGGACAGAGACTTTTAACTACAGCTAAAGATTATATAATTCCTATTGATTCTTTGGTCATAAAAAGTGAGTTGCCATTTGATAGCTTAGTCGCTGCGATATCGTCTGGCGGTCAAGGTATTGCTGTCATTAATGAGAAAGATCATCAAGGAATTATTACCGATGGGGATTTACGCAGATTTTTGGAAAGGTGGGGGAGGGAGTCATTTGGTAAGACTGCCATTGATGTTATGACTAAAAATCCTTTTTTTGTTGAAATTAATGCATCATATTCTGATATGGAGGCAATTTTTGTCAATCAAAAAATAAGCACATTGCTTGTCAAGAAAAATGATGTTGCGGTTGGGTTAATTAGAGCCAATTCTTTAATGAATCAATAAAATAAATCTTATTTTTTGTACTGATTGGAATAATAGTCTTGATAAGCACCACTGGTAACATTTTTGAGCCAATCCTTATTATTTAAATACCAATCAATCGTCTTCTGTATTCCGGACTCAAAACTTTCCTTGGGCTTCCATCCTAGATCATTTTCCATTTTCCTTGCATCTATAGCATATCTTTTATCATGGCCAGGTCTATCTTTTACGAATGCAATGAGTTTTCTTGACTTCCCTAATTCTAATGATAGCTTGTTGTCCATTAGATCGCATAGCTTTTGAATTAAATCAATATTTTGTAATTCATTCCACCCCCCTATACAGTAGGTCTCTCCGATGACTCCTTTTCTATGTACTGTTTCTATTGCTGATGCATGATCTTCAACATAGAGCCAGTCTCTGGTGTATTTGCCATCCCCATAAACTGGAAGGTTTTCTTCATTTATAATATTGCTTATCATCAATGGAATAAGCTTTTCCGGAAATTGGTTTGGGCCATAATTATTTGAGCAGTTTGAAATAACTATTGGAATTCCATATGTCTCATGATATGCTCGTACAAAATGGTCACTTGCCGCTTTGGATGCACTGTAGGGGCTGTTTGGACTGTATGACGTCTTTTCTGTAAAGAGTCCATCTGCTCCTAAGGCACCGAAAACTTCATCGGTGCTTACATGATAAAAGAGTTTTCCTTCAAAAGACTCGTTCCAGCTATTTCTTGCGCTATTTAGCAAATTAACGGTACCCACTACGTTTGTCTCAACAAATTCCATTGGATTAGATATCGAGCGATCTACATGACTTTCTGCGGCTAAATGTATCACCGTATCAGGACTGTGTTTTTTAAATATTTTATCTAATGATACTGAATCCCTGATGTCAATCTTCTCGAAGATATAGTTTGGCAGATGATCGATATCACTTAAATTTTCTAAATTCCCTGCATACGTTAAGCAATCAATATTTACTATGGTGTAGTGGGGGTATTTTCTTAAGAATAATCTAACCACATGGGAGCCAATAAAACCCGCTCCACCTGTTATAAATATTGTTTTCATTGCTTCAAATTTAAGCGTTTTATATCTGTATTTTAGTATGGTGAAACTTACTTTAATCGTTCCGACATTTAATGAAGAAAAAGTCTTGGCCAGGTGTCTTCAGTCAGCATGTGATCTAGTGGATGAGATTTTAGTTGTGGATTCGTTCTCAACCGACCGAACTATTGAAATAGCGAAAGGTTTTGGGGCTAAAATTGTTCAACGAGAGTATGAGAATTCAGCTTCACAGAAAA
>CAJWXO010000067.1 GCA_913049755.1 uncultured Cryomorphaceae bacterium | reverse complement strand
TCAGCCCTTAACAGGCTCTACCGCAGAAAAACATGATGGCTTTTTTGAGCCCACTTCAGATGGTTTTGCTATTGAAAAATTTAGTGGTGGAATGTTAGTTCAGGCCGAGCCGGATGCTTCTTCATTTCCGAATGGGGGTATTCGAAATACTTTTGAGGCTCGCGGCTATACGGCTTGGGACCCAACATCCCCAGCATTTATTTTTGGTAGTACACTTTGCATCCCAACCGTTTTTGTTGCTTACACTGGTGAGGCATTAGATAATAAGGTTCCTCTGCTAAGGGCTCTTCAATCTATTGACCATGCAGCAACTGATGTTGCTCAATATTTTGATAAAAACATTTCGAAGGTAAATGCAACATTAGGTTGGGAGCAAGAATATTTTTTAGTTGATGAGTCCCTTTTCATGAGTCGTCCAGATTTGGTCATGACGGGAAGAACTCTAATAGGCCACTCTCCAGCGAAAGGCCAGCAGTTAGATGATCATTATTTTGGTAGTATTCCTGAGCGAGTTATGAGTTATATGCGTGAGGTAGAATTTGAATGTCATAAAATGGGGATTCCTGTAAAAACTAGACATAATGAAGTTGCTCCAGGTCAATTTGAATTTGCTCCAGTTTTTGAAGAAGCCAACATAGCTGTTGATCATAACTCATTATTCATGGATATTTTAGAAAAGGTTGCTCGTCGACATTTATTTAGAGTCCTTTTGCATGAAAAACCTTTCTCCGCTATAAATGGCTCCGGTAAGCATAACAACTGGTCTCTCAGCACTAATACTGGAGTTAATTTGTTAGCGCCGGGGAAAACCCCAAAACGTAATCTATTATTTTTAACATTTTTTATAAATACTATTAAAGCTGTTAATGATCAAGCTGATCTTATCCGCGCTGCTATAGCGTCAGCTAGTAATGATCATCGATTAGGAGCAAATGAAGCACCTCCTGCTATTATATCTGTATTTATAGGCTCACAACTCTCGCAAGTGCTAGATGAGCTCGAAAAATTAGAGAATGGCAAACTTTCTCCAGAGAAAAAGACTGATCTTAAGCTTAATGTTGTTGGTAAAATACCTGAAATATTATTGGATAATACAGATAGAAATAGGACTTCTCCATTTGCTTTTACTGGCAATAAGTTTGAATTACGGGCTGTGGGTTCTACAGCTAATTGTGCTGTTCCAATGACAATTCTAAATATGATTGTAGCGGATCAATTAGTTCAATTTAAACAAGAAGTTGACGGGCTAATAGCAACAGGACTAAAAAAGGAAGATGCTATTTTTAATATTCTACGCGAGTACATTAAATCTTCAAAAGATATTAGATTTGAGGGTGATGGATATTCCAAAGAATGGGAAGTTGTGGCTGCAAAAAGGGGCCTGAAAAATACGCCCGATTCTCCTCGTGCTCTTGATTTTTACCTAACAAAAAATTCTATAGATCTATTTGAGAAAACAGGTGTATTAAGCAAGGTGGAAATAGAGGCGCGTTATGATATTCTGCAGGAAGAATACTTTAAAAATATCCAAATTGAGTCTAGAACTCTTGGAGATCTTGTAAAAAATCACATTGTACCTACAGCAATCAGGTATCAATCTATTTTAAGTGAAAATGTAAATCGATTGAAAAAAGTCCTCGATGCGGATGTCTACGCTAGGGTATCTAAAGAACAGATAGATATGATTGTTGAAATCTCAGAGAGGGTTAGTATTGCTCTAAACGGTGTTGCGGAAATGACTGAAGCAAGAAAAGTCGCCAACAAGATTGAATCGATACGTTACAAATCTCTTGCATACTGTGACACTGTAAAGCCATTTTTTGAGAAAATAAGATATTCTGTAGATAAGCTAGAATTGATGGTGGATAATGAAATGTGGCCGCTACCTAAATATCGTGAGATGCTCTATGTTCGATAAAAAATAGAAGGATCAAATAGAAGACTGTTGATTTATTGATGGTCAGTTACTTTATTTTTGGCTACTTTTAGGAAAAATTAAATATTCATACTGTTTCTGCATCCATGAAGAAGGTTATTTCTCATCTTATCTTAACGTTTGTTTTTTCTATTTTGTGTATCGGATCTATTGGCGCTCAGCAAGCTGCTATGACTGCTATTCCTAATGTTAAAGAGAAGGAAGAGATTGTTAAAAGACCCAGGTCTGTAAAGCATGCAGATGATTTTTACCTGGCGAAAGAATATTCGGAAGCGATAGATCATTTTAAGAAAGCTTATTCTAAAGTCAAGACTCGCGAAGAGAAGGCGGAAATTGCACATCGTCTAGCTGAGTGTTACAAGTTTACTTTTAATTACCGAGCAGCTGAGGCTCAATATAAAAGGGCGATAAAATTAAAGCAGGAAATAGTAGATAATTATCTAGGTGTTGCAGAAATGCTTAAATACCAGGGAGAGTATGAAGAGGCTATAGTGGCTTACAATGAATTACTAAAGGTTTTTCCTAATGACTCACGTGGCCAAATTGGTATTGAGTCATCTAAAGATGCAGTCTTATGGGAAAAAGCTAAGACTCGTTTCCAAGTTGGAAACCTCACTACATTAAATTCTCGATCAAATGATTTTGGTGTAGCATTTAGTGGGCGTCCAAATACGTTTGAGGAAATATTATTTACGTCAATGAGAGAAGGCGGAATAGGCCGAAAGGATGATGGTTGGACAGGTCAAAAGTTTTCAGATATTTATATTACAGAAAGATTGAATTCGGATGGCTCCTCTCGAACTAAAAGAAGTCGTGGAAGGGCAGCAAAGTCAAATCCAGCAGCAGCTCGCTTGCAGAAATTTAATAACCCAGAGCTTTTACCAGAAGTAATTAATACTGAAGACCATGAGGGTTCGCCAGTTTTTGATTCGCGTCGCAGAACTATGTATTTTACTCGTTGTTTGGAAGTTAAACGTCAACAATTAGGATGTTCGATATTTACTACCAGAAAAGCTGGTTTATCATGGCAGGAACCTCAGATTGTGGTAGTTACAGCGGATTCGTCTCGGAGTGTGGGACATCCATCTCTATCAAAAGATGATAAAATTTTATTTTTTGCAGGTGATTTAAATGGGAGTACTAAAGAGAGTAAAGATTTGTGGCTTGTACGTGTTGATAAGAGAAAGCGGGGTTGGGGTAAACCTGTTAACCTCGGGCCTTTGGTTAATACTCCCGGTGATGAACTTTTCCCTTTTGTTCATGATGATGGGTACTTGTACTTTGCCTCTAATGGGCTTCCAGGGATGGGAGGTTTTGACCTTTATCGAGTAAAACTTGGAAAAGATGGTATACCTACAGGGGTTCCGGAAAACTTGAAGGCTCCAATTAACAGTGCCGCGGATGATTTTAATATTGTCCTGCGCCCCGGTGGTTTAGAGGATGGTTATTTTGTCTCTAACCGTTCCGGTGGAGTGGGTGGCGATGATATTTGGACATTATACGAGGTGCCACTAAAATATCGTATTGCGGGAAAATTAGCTAGTAGTAAAGACAATTCTCCAATTGGAGGTGCTTCCGTCAAGGTTTTAGGGAATGATGGATTCTCTAAAGTGGTTAAAACATTGAAGGATGGCTCTTTTTTTGTTGAATCAGATGATCTGAATCGGGACGTGCAATATTCTTTTTCTTTCGAGAAAAAGAAATTCTTATTTAACACCGCAGGGGTAAATACTTCAGGATTAAAATTTGAAAGTTTTGATTTTATCGAGGCTGATAACGTCTACATGCATACTTCAAAAGTGAATGGAAAAATGGACCCAATTGAAATTCCTATTGTCCTTCCTGATGTTTATTTTGCTTTGGCTAAATGGGACTTAAACGAAAGTGCTACAAATGCTTTAGATACTGTGTTTAAAACTTTAGAGAGAAATCCGAATATTGTTATCGAGTTGCGATCTCACACTGACTATCGTGATATTGATGATAAAAACATGATTCTTTCGCAACGAAGAGCTGATACATCCGTAAAATATTTAATTTCCTTAGGGGTCGCTACTGAACGCTTAGTTCCAGTTGGAATGGGTGAGTCAACTCCTTTTGAAATGCCTAAATCATATAAAGGCCTTGGTTCAGATATTTTTCCAGTAGGTACAAGATTAACGGAGCAAAACATTAAAAAGATGTCTTCTTCGAAGCAAGAGATTGCCAATCAAATCAACAGGCGTACAGATTTCCGTGTAATAAGAGATGATTATGTTCCGCCTGTAGATCCTAATTTGGCCAGAGATAAAGATGGTGTTAAGTCAAAAGAAGAGGCATTAATCGGTAAACTATATACTGTTGGAGAAAGGCCTTCATTCACAACTATTTGTCGTGCTAATGATATCACTTTGACTAATTTAAAAAGACTCAATGGAGGACTTAGGGGTATTCGTCCTTTTTCTGGAATGATTTTAAAAGTTACTGTTAAGGGAGATTACAAGGAGTTTGACGCATCTCACCAACAGGTCAAGTCGGGAGATTCCTTCAGGAGTGTTGCCAAAGTCCTAGGCATGAAGCTAAGAGATTTACAATCTTTGAATCCTGAATACGAAAAAGATCTTCCTGCTGGAACTTATATCCGTATTCGATAGTTGCCTTCATTATCTTTGCTAGATGGAGCAAAATGATCGTTATGCTAGAAGGGGAGTTTCATCTGGTAAAGAAGATGTTCACAAAGCGATAGAAAGACTAGAAAAGGGATTGTTTCCTAAAGCCTTTTGTAAAATTGTTCCAGATTACTTAACTGGGTCTCCAGATCATTGTATTGTTATGCATGCTGATGGCGCAGGGACAAAATCTTCTTTGGCATATATGTACTGGAAAGAAACAGGAGATTTGTCAGTTTGGAGAGGGATTGCTCAAGATGCTGTCATAATGAATGTGGATGATCTTTTGTGCGTCGGAGCCACAGGCCCTATTTTATTGTCAAGTACGATAGGTAGGAATAAAAATGTGATCCCTGGAGATGTTATTTCTGAAATCATTAATGGAACAGAGTCTGTATTATCTGATTTACGTAATAATGGTTTAGATATTAGATCTACAGGCGGTGAAACTGCAGATGTTGGTGATTTGGTGCGAACTATTATTGTTGATTCAACGGTTGTATCAAGAATGAGAAGAGATATGGTAATCGATAACTCTAATATATCTCCTGGTCAAGTTATTGTAGGGCTATCTTCATCTGGTCAATCCTCCTATGAAAAGGAATTTAATGGAGGCATAGGTTCAAACGGATTAACATCGGCTAGGCACGATATTTTTCACAAAGTACTATCTCAAAAGTATCCGGAAAGCTTTAATCCAGAAATAGATGATTCATTGATTTATTCGGGTTCTAAATCTTTAACTGATCAAGTTGAAGGAGTACCGTTAGATGTTGGTAAACTTGTATTATCTCCTACCAGAACTTACGCTCCGGTAATCATTGATATTTTAAGTGAAATAAGAAATGAAATTGGCGGAATGGTTCATTGTAGTGGTGGAGCTCAAACTAAAGTTTTACATTTTTTATCTCAAGGTAAAGTAATTAAAGATGATTTATTTGATGTACCCGAAATATTTAAATTGATTCAAGCAGAATCAAGTACTCCATGGAGAGAGATGTATAAAGTTTTTAATATGGGGCATCGTATGGAAATATATTTAAACCCCTCAGCCGCAGAAAAAGCTATTTCGATTTCAAAAAAGTTCAATATTGATGCTAAAATTATTGGGAGAGTCGAACCTCATGTGAAACCTGAAGTTCATTTAAAGGCTCCTGATGGGTGGCATATATATGATGCTAAATGAACTTAACAGATAAACTGCAGACAATATGGATTCGTCATCAGGAGGTTAATGATCTTTTGATGCAGCCAGAATTAGCAAGTAATCATGATCGGTTTGTAAGGCTACACAGAGAGTTTAAAGAGTTGGATTTAGTTGTTGAAGCTCGAAATAAATATTTGGTTTTAACTGGGAGGAAATTTGAGGCTAAAGAGATAATCTCGAAAGAAAAGGACCCTGAGATGCGAGAAATGGCATCTTCAGAGCTCGAAGAAATTCAACCTTTACTGGATGAATTAGAGGTTGAGATTCAGCAGCTATTAATCCCTAAGGATCTTGAAGATTCAAAGGATGCTGTCTTAGAGGTGCGAGCCGGAACTGGAGGTGATGAAGCTGGGCTATTTGTAGGTGATTTGATCAGAATGTACTTAAGGTTCATAGAAGGTGAAGGTTGGACAGCTGAATGGTTGTCGGCGACGGAAGGTTCTGCCGGGGGATATAAAGAAGCCAGTATTCAGGTAAGGGGTAAGGGTGTTTATGGGGTTTTAAAATATGAGTCTGGTGTCCATCGTGTTCAGCGTGTTCCATCTACTGAATCTCAGGG
>CAJWXO010000066.1 GCA_913049755.1 uncultured Cryomorphaceae bacterium | reverse complement strand
TGGCGGTTGGACAGATAATTGGTAGTTCAATTGGTGCAAGATTAGCAATTAAAAAAGGAATTAAAATTATCAAGCCAATGCTAATAATTATATGTATCATAACAGCACTTAGATTATTGTAATATTCTTATAAATTATTTTTTAATCCAAATAAACTAATTCTGCTCCATTTGGCACCAATCAATGGTGTCGATTGACTAAGTAGATCAAGTATCAGGTTTTGCAAATGGGCGAAGTCTTGAATTATTTGAATGGGTTTTGTGTTGTCATTCATAAAAATAGGTACAAACAAATGTGTCTTCAAGTTTGTCTGACGTTACCTAAATTACCTTTATTTGCTTTCAATGTAGGGCAAAAAATATGATAATTATTTTAGAGTTTTAAATTTATTTAAATAAAAAATATTATTTAAAGTAATAGCTATAAGGACTTAGTCTCCGCCATGTCACCCTTTTAGTAACTGGCATATCATTAAGCTGAATGGTTTTTTTGTTGAGGATTTAAATTCGAATCTTGACCGTAGAATCGTAGCGTGAAGTAGCCTTGCTTTTTTGGGCAGGTTTAGGGAGATTTTTTAAACTCTCTCCAATTGAGAGTCGTTGGGTTTAAGTGATTTCTTGCTGTTTTATCTGAAACGGCAGCCAACAAATCTAAGATTGTTACATTAGGAATGAATCCTCCGTGAGGTTGTGGCCAAGGAATAGCTTTATAATTCATATAACTCACATTAATGCCCGCTTTCTCAAACATATT
This sequence comes from uncultured Cryomorphaceae bacterium, assembly GCA_913049755.1. The sequence goes on along the minus strand of CAJWXO010000066.1, from coordinate 5,636 downwards.
ATGATCCAAATATGAAATTGCCCCATGACCAGTAATATATTCTGTTCCGCCGACTTCTTGAACAAGCCTCAACACCCGCTGCCAAGAACATCCGTCTATTTCCATTTTGGAAGAACGGATAATTTTTTTTGGTAATATTCCCATAGCACGTGCAGGGCTCTCTACACTTTCGATTAACGTATCAATCAACGACTTGCCCATTGTGATAGACATGTGCATCTCAAGTATATCATCACAATAAAGATGTTCTTTGAAAGACTGCGATAACATCATATTCTGAGACATCTGCCAATTTTGGTGTGCGGGAACCAAATCTTTAATCTGTGATCCTTTACTTTCCTTATTCAATGGAACAGACATCCACTTCAAGCCATTATCAGTTTTAACTTTCACCCTATTGGTAAATGATCCTTTAGAAAACTGCGCGTCATCAAGCCATATAAAAATATCAGCCAATGACATCTGCGCCATAAAACCAAACCATGGAAAATACATTGGTTGTGAGATAACTACGCGTGTCATGCCATAACCTTATATAAAAGTTTATCTTGTGAAAAGATCATCTAACCCGTTTCAAAAAGCCATCTGGTGCAACAGTTATTAAAAGCTTATGTTCAATATCTTTTTGAATTTCAAAATTCAGATTTCTTTGCAAGTATTCATGCACCGCAGATTTAGGGCTGTTACCCTTACACCAATCTCTGTTTTCAATACTGTTGTTTGGCATATCCTCAATCAAAGTATCGTAAACGATACAATAACTGCCAACACTTACTAAACCTGCATAAGCTTGGAGCTCACCTAAAACATGTTCATGCGTATGATTACTATCTAAAATAACAAGAATATTACTATAAGATCCTGCAAACTCTTTAACTTGCTCTACCGTTTCCGCTGCCACACTTGACCCTTCAATCAAATGGATGCGCGATGCCATAGGATGGGCTTCGATGAGCTCTCGATTATGTTGGCGGATATCAATATCTATGCCGATAACTTTACGGGAAGAGACCGACGGATCGATAGATTTCCCCTCTTCAATCGCCTCACACATATCAAGCATCGCCAGCATTGATGCCGTAAACACAGTTGAACCACCATGAGCAACACCCGCTTCAATAATTAGGTCGGGCTTCACATCAAAAATGATCTCTTGCAAACCCACAATATCTTGCGGGTACTGAATGATTGGGCGACCCATCCAACTAAAATTATATAAATAGTTACCAATAGCTCCAACATCAAGCATCCATTTCAATGAGGAATCCCATAGATTTTTATTTTCACCTAAACGTTTAATGTTTTGTTGCTTCTCAATTTCAAATTTCTCGATAGGGTTTTCCATGTCAGTTGTCCTCACTTACAATTATTTGGTCAATACGACCCCCGATTTGTGTACCTGCATACAGGTTTTCGTATAAAAAAGGTTCATAACCTTTTTCTTTCATATCAGAAACCGTAATCTCTATATCATAGTTCAATCTTTGCAAATTAATATTGCCATTCTCATATATGACATAAGCAGCACGCGGATCCCCATCACGAGGTTGCCCAACGGCACCAGGATTGCAGAAAATTTTACCGCTAAAATCGTGCATAAATTGAACATGCGTATGGCCAACAAATAAAGTATCAACACCATCAGGAAACATGTCTTCGCTGATAGAGTATACATACTCATCAATAGGGTCTTTGGGCCCCCCATGTAGCATTAAGCATTTTTCCAACTCAATACGAGGTAACGCTCTGTTTAGCCATTCAAGGTTTCCAACCGTAATCATCTTTTTGTGGTCATCAATAATTCCAGCCACAACTTTTGAACGCTCGCAGTTCACACCTGAAACGATATAGTTATCGTGATTACCGAGAAGGTGTGGAATGTTAAAATGACGGAGTAAATCAATACACTCATTCGGTTTCGAATAATATCCAATCACATCACCTAAGGATATAAACTCAGTACAGCCTTTTTTAACAGCATCATCTAATACAGCCTTTAATGCCGCAAGATTGCCGTGCACATCAGATAATATCGCTAGCATAACTTACATAGTCCTCATTATAGCGCTGTGCGCGACCAAACTTGATAGTGGCATCTGATGGGCTTTTATTATTCAGATAATATTCAACACACATTGCTGCTTCGTTAAATCCAAATGCGTTACGTAATGAACAACTACTTGAAAACCTAGGGTTAATTTCTAAAAGATATGGAATATTATCTTCTAACCTGAATTGCAGGTTTGTTGGACCAATCGGTTTAAAGTAGGTAACAATCTTTTTAGTGAAATCACTAAGAAGATCACTCGTCACAACTTCTGCATCTTGCGTGTAACCTGATCTAGATAGTTTTCGGCGAAAAATAATAGGTGCTGGAGCAGTGCCATCGCCTAAGCCGAAAACACCAACAGTATATTCTTCTGTATCATTGCCGATCATCTTTTGAATGATCCAATTATCTGTTGATTTTTGCGTCCAATATTTGAAGTCAACTTCATCCAATAAGCGTGCGATTCCAGTAGAACCTTCACCAACACGGGGTTTTAATAAGAGTGGTGCAGCACCTAATATATCGACTGTCTGTTTCCAGCTATCGGGACGCGCAGTTGGGATATTAGGCAAGCCAGATTGCTTGTATACATCATGAAAAATATACTTATCTCGTGCATTTTTTATAAGATTTTGATCATTTAAAACAATTTTAACATCATAATTTGCGAACACATCTCTATTGGCATCAAAAAAATACATATCATGACTAATGCCTGGAAGTATTAGGTCGATCTTATGATCAACAATCAATTTAGTCCAAAATTCAAGATAACCAGGGGCTGCTTCATCACAGTCAGGTTTTTGAAAGGCTACATCCACAAGGCTTTTTGCATGTGGTGATATTACACGATCCACACCATACACCACCAAACCGTCTACTTGCCGTAGTCCTTTAATTATACCTTGACCAATCAAGGCACCTATCCCAGTTGCAACTATATTATATCTCTGTTTTTCCATGTGCTTACATTACACTGACTTGGGCAGTGTTAACTCAAACAAAAGAGCAACACAAAGGTCGGGAAAGTCCACTCCGACTTTCAACATAGCAATTAAGTTACTTTGGAAGTCGTCCATAGTTTGCATAAACCCCAGAGGCAGAGGTTTAAGATAAACACCTTCTTCACACGCAACCTCAAAGCCTGAAGCCTCAACCGTTTTACGTAAAGTCTCACGACAAAAATTTCGAAGATGACCTAATTGGTGATCTGTCTCGTTCAAATCATAAATATTATCAATCATACCCATTTCGACACCAAGGCGTCTATTCATTGATTTAGCATTTGGAACCACTACATAGATTTTCCCGTTTTCTGTCAAAAGCTTCTTATAATAACTCAGAACTTCCTGTGGGTTTTCGACATGTTCTAATACGAAGCCCATTATAATTAAATCAAACTTTTTCTCTGTTTTAAAAGTTTCAAAAAACCCCTGATGAACGGTTCCCTTAAATGATGGGTTCTTTGTTTTGAAGTGTTTAATAACAGATGGGGCTCCTTCAATAATATGGTGATCATCAGTCATCCTAGAAAAATAATCCACGGTGTAACCATGACCAAGGCCAAGTTCCAACAAAGACGATACCTTCCCTGTATGTTTGAAAATCCGCTGTGGATACCAATCCATAACGTGGAAGTTTTCAATTTCCTCAGTAGGGTCCAGCATATATTTGCCAGCAACCTTATCTAAACTTGCAGCATCTTGATCCATTTTCCACCTCAATCTAAAAAATAAAAATAAGATGTTTGAAAACTATCTGATTTTATACTCGAAATTGCGGCTCGCGCAATTTTTGGATTTAGACCAACAATAACGTTTTGAACATCACTTGGTAAATATTTTGGATGCACAACCGGTATACCATGCACCTTTGTTCCAATCAAAGACACGTTTTGATCAATAAAATACTTAACCCTATCTTTGTGTTGCAAGCCCGCAAAAATAAAGTTCCCGTATATACCAGCACCATATACGGCTACACCTGTATCAGCTCCTTCAAGCGTCTCAAATGCCGTGATCTTTTTCTTTATATTTTTCCAAAAATCACAAATTTTAGAAAGCTCTGCCTCATAGTCTACTGAGGCACTAGTTGTTGCGTTGTCTTGATCTGATTTACTCACTCGAGCAGAAACTACATAAGCTCCTGTATGTATATCACTATCAATATCAATATCATAAAAACCATGAGTACTTAATAACGTCTCTAAGGATCGACTACTAAAGTGATTAACATGATCAGCTACAATGAAATCTGCAACATTCTGAAATACGTTTGGAACTAAAAAATAGAAATAGCCGCCATCTTTTAATAAATTGCGCACGCTAGACAATATGTACCCCAAGTCAGCAATATGCTCTAAGGCATAGAAGGATAAGACCACGTCCATCTTGTTCTTCCACTCAGAGTTTGGTTGATGCGTCGACCATTGCGTTGGCACTGGGAAATTATCCCAAATATTGGTGTATTTATCTGTAACATCAAAAAGATGTACATCTATGTCGCTATTGTTTTGCACAACCCGCTTCAAGGTTGCAGCATTTGCACAACCATAATCTAGAACTTTCTTACCACCATTTAAATCTATTTTTGATATCAAAACATTTGCTTGATGTTCAGAACGGTAAACTTCGACACCATCTAAAACGGCATACAGCTGATCATCATCTTCACTTTGTAAGTTAATCTCATACTCTTGAGCATAAAACTCTTCCAAATTATTCAATTCATCTGTCTGACAGTGTTGGCAATTTTTACAGAATGAAATGACAAGCTCGCCATCAATGAATTTGTTCATAGTAGTCAAAGATTGAGATGACCCGCTTTTAAAAATAGGGTTTCCTAGCCTAGTGTTACAAACATTGCATTTTTTAGTCATGTCAATCCTCAATAAAATTATGTGGGAACACTTTTTCAACTTGTGTCTCACCCGTGATCGAGCCTTTCCAACCAATCTGTGTTCCAATGGGGTCTTCATAATTGAAAAACCGATTCTGAATAGACCATCTTGACTTTATAGCCCTATTAATTCCAGAGCCGTGTATGGTTAAAAAGTCCATCAAAAGCAAATCACCAGGCTCCGATAGCGGAGCAACTTGGCCATATTTAGAGACAACTTCATCTTCTTTATATATCCCAATTTGATACGCTCCAGCTTTTCCAGCATAAGTAGCTGTACGACTGTAACTACACAACCCATCTTTGTGTGACTTTGGCAAGATGATAACAGGACCCATGTCTTGAGTTACAGCTAAAAGAGGTGTCCAAAAAACAAGGCCATCAATACTTTGTGGTTGCCATAGAAATTCTTGGTGCCAGTGTGACCTAAATTTATCTTCACTTGGGTTATCAATTCTTATACCATAAGAGCCAGTACCGATACCCGAAATATTAGTTTCTCTAATTTCGCGATACACATCATCACTTTTTTGATTAGAAATTAGGCGTAAAAAAGAAGGGATTTGCTTCACAAGATCATAGATTTCACTTGCATAAGATCTATCAATTGCAAACAACTCATTATAACCATTATCAAAAGTATCTTTATGAAATGGCTCCCGGTTCAATGAAATGCCATGACGTTTCG